>JAEZGP010000001.1 GCA_023437285.1 Actinomycetes bacterium
CTCCTGGGCGGGGGCGGCGGCCTGCGGAGCCGGGGCCGCCTGCGGCGCGGGGGCGGCTTCCTGGGCGGGAGCTGCCTCCTGGGCGGGGGCGGCCTGCTCGGTGGGGGCGGCCGCGTCCTCGCCGTCACCGGCGATGATGGCCAGTTCGCTGCCCACGTCGGCGGTCTCGTCCTCGCCCACCACGATCCGTGTCAGCACCCCGGCGGCCGGCGAGGGAATCTCGGTGTCGACCTTGTCGGTCGACACCTCAAGCAGCGGTTCGTCGACCTCGACGCGGTCGCCCTCCTGCTTGAGCCAGCGGGTAACGGTGCCCTCCGTGACGCTTTCGCCCAACCGGGGCATGGTGACCGATACCGGCATGTGAAGTTGCCTCCTTGGGTGCAAGGTCTATGTAACTCGCCGGACCGCCGCGGGGTGGCCCGATGTGGCTCAGTGAACGTGTAACGGCTTTCCGGCGAGGGCCAGGTGCGCCTCGCCCATGGCCTCCGTCTGCGTGGGGTGGGCGTGGATCAGCTGGGCGACCTCGGCCGGGAACGCCTCCCAGTTGTAGATCAGCTGCGCCTCGCCGACCAGCTCGCTGACCCGGGCGCCGAGGATGTGCACGCCGACCACGGGACCGTCGGCGGCGCGGACCAGCTTCACAAAGCCCGAGGTCCGGAGGATCGCGCTCTTGCCGTTGCCGGTCAGGTCGTAGGTTACCGTTTCGATCTTGTCACCGTACTTCTCGCGCGCCTTCGCCTCGGTGAGACCCACCGACGCGATCTCGGGCTCGCTGTACGTGACGCGGGGGATGCCCAGCTCGTCGATGACGGGCGGGTTCAGCCCGGCGATCTGCTCGGCCACGAAGATGCCCTGCTGGAAGCCGCGGTGGGCCAGTTGCAGGCCCGGCACGATGTCGCCGACGGCGTACACGTGCGGCACGTTGGTGCGCAGGCGCTCGTCGGTGAGGACGAACCCGCGCTCCATGGCGATGCCCTGCTCCTCGTAGCCGAGGCCGGCGGTGGTCGGGCCCCGACCGACGGCCACGAGCAGCAGCTCGGCCTCGATCGTGTCGCCGCCCGCGATGGTGACCCGTACGCCACCCTCGGTGTGTTCGACCTTCTCGAACGGCTTGCCGACCTTGAACGCGATGCCGCGCTTGCGGAACTGGCGTTCCAGGCCCTTGGAGACCGCCTCGTCCTCGGCGGCGACCAGTCGGGGCAGCGCCTCGACGATGGTCACGTCGGCGCCGAAGGAGCGCCACACTGAGGCGAACTCGACGCCGATCACGCCGCCGCCCAGCACGACGGCGGAGGCGGGCACCCGGTCGAGGAACAGCGCCTGGTCGGAGGTGATGACCCGCTCGCCGTCGACCTCCAGGCCGGGCAGGCTGCGCGCGTACGACCCGGTGGCGAGGATGACGTCGCGGCCGGTGTACCGGGCGCCGTCCACCTCGACGGTCGTGGGGCCGACAAGCCGACCCGACCCCGTCACCACCGTGATCTTCCGGCTCTTGATGAGGCCCTGCAGGCCCTTGTACATCTTCGAGATCACGCCGTCCTTGTAGGCGTTGACCCCGGCCATGTCGATGCCCACGAAGTCGGCCTTCACCCCGAACTGGGCGGCCTCGCGGGCGGAGTCGGCGACCTCAGCCGCGTGCAGCAGCGCCTTCGTGGGGATGCAGCCCCGGTGCAGGCACGTGCCGCCGAGCTTGTCCTTCTCGATGAGCGCGACGGATCGACCCAGTAGCGCGGCGCGCAGCGCGGCGGCGTAGCCTCCGCTGCCACCACCCAGCACCACAACGTCGAACTCGGCGTCCCGCTCGCTCACATCGTCTCCAGCTGTGCGTCGATTGCCGCATACCTTGGGTCATCTTGTCACTTGTGGATCCGGTGGGGCGACGAGAGGTGCTCAAAGACACGTTCAGGCCCTCCGACCTGCGCACTCGTGCCCTAACGGTGACGTTCGGCGCAGGGGGCACGGGTTGAGTACCCTTGGGCCAGCCCCGAGCCCACCACGTGAGGGGCCGTACGACCCCGGATGCCATTCAACTGCAAAGGTCACGACCCCAGGAGGTTGCCAGGTGGCCTGGTTCCGACGTCGACCGGCGCCCGGGGTGCGCCACAATAAGGAGGCCGAGAAGGCCGGCTTCGCTCATCTTGAGCATTTTGTCCAGACGAGGCGCGGGGTCGAGGCGTTCCTCGAACCCAAGACCACGGTTACGGAGACCACCGTCGTCCTGATCGCCCACGACGGCGAGTGGACCCGTCGCCGGGTCCCCGACCACGGCGCGGCCCGCGCGTTCGGCAATCGCGTGGGCATCCCCGTCTACGACGTCGCCCTGGTCGGCTACCCGCAGCGGATGCGCGACTTCAACGAACGCCGCAAGCGCGCTCAGTCCTGAGGCCGCGGCGGGAACGTCCCCATGGTCGGTTCCCGCCGCAGCCGGGCGGTCAGCCGTTGGTGGCGATGTCGTCCACCAGGTCGAGCAGCAGCCGGACGGGGATGGCCGTGCCGCCCTTGGTCCAGTAGCCCGTCGCTTCGCCGCTGTGGTACGACGGGCCGGCGATGTCGATGTGCGCCCACGGCAGCCCGTCGGCGATGAACTCGCGCAGGAACACGCCGCCCTGCAGCATGTGACCCGCCCGGTCCATGCCCGCGTTGGTCTGCGAGATGTCGGCGACGTCGGAGTCCATGCCCTTGCGTACCTCGTCCGGCAGCGGCATCGGCCAGGCCGGCTCGCCGACGCGGTCGCCGGCCGCGGCCACCCGCGCGATGAACTCCTCGTCGCCCATCAGGCCGGAGATCTTCTTGCCGAGCGCGACGACCTGCCCGCCCGTGAGGGTGGACGTCTCCACCAGGTAGTCCGGGTCGTCCTCGGCGGCGCGCACGAGCGCGTCCGCGAGGATCATGCGGCCCTCCGCGTCGGGGTTGAGGACCTCGACGCGCTTGCCGCCGTACATCGTGACGACGTCGCCGGGCCGGTACGCCGTACCGGAGATCATGTTCTCGGCCATCGGTAGGTACGCGGTGACCGCGACCTTCGGCTTCAGCGCGGCGATCGCGACCATCGTCGCGGCCACCGCCGCCGCGCCGGCCATGTCGGACTTCATCTCCCACATGCCCTGCGCCGGCTTGATGGCGTAACCGCCCGTGTCGAAGGTGATGCCCTTGCCGACCAGGGCGATGTGCTTCTTGGCGCCCTTCGGGGAGTACCGGACGATGACCAGCCGCGGCGGGGCCGCCGAGCCCATGCCCACCGCGAGGACGCCACCGAAGCCGCCCTTCTTGAGGGCCTTCTCGTCGAGCACCTCCACGCCGAGGCCCGCGCTCGTCGCGACGGCCGAGACGGCGGCGGCGAAGTCCGGCGGCCGCAGCTCGTTCGGGGCGGTGTTGACCCAGTCGCGGGTGCGCGCCACGGCGGCGGCCACGACCGCGGCCCGCTTCAGCTCCGCCTTGGCCTGCTTGTCGGCGGCGTCGGGGACTATCACGGCCACCGACTTCACCGGGTCGCGCCGGCCGGTCTGCGGCTTGCTCTTGTAGCCGGCGAACCGGTAGCCGCCCAGCAGCGCGCCCTCCGCGACCGCCCGCAGCGGGGCCGGATCGCCGCCGTCGGGCAGCGGCAGGGCCAGCGCGATCCTGGCGGTGCCGGCGAGGGAACGCACCACGGTGGCGACGGCCCGACGCAGCGTCTCGGCGGGTACGCCCGCGTCGTCGTCCGGGACCGCGCCGAGGCCCACGGCGGCGATCACGGGAGCGCTGATCGTGCCCAGCGTCGCCAGCTTGGTGACCTCGCAGGGGCCGCCCGAGGCGCCGAGCAGCGCCAGCGTGGGCCCCAGCTTGCCGTCGAAGGCGGCAGCCACGCTCTCCGCGCCGGGGGCGAGCAGTGGGCCGGACAGGTCGCCCTCGCCGGACGAACTGTGCAGGCCGACGACGATGGCGTCGACCGCCAGTTCGGCCGGGTCGGTGTCGACCAGGCTCAGCGTGGTGGTTAGGGACGGCGGGCTGGCAGCGGCCACGTCGCGGCTCCGATGTGGTACGTGTGGGCATGCGGTCGCACCAGATGCTAGCCGCAGTCGTGACCGGGGGTGATCCGCCCGGCAAAACTGGCACCCTCGGTTCGAGGCGATAGGTTGCGAGCATGAGCGAACAACTACGAAGGTCACCGCTGCACGAGCGGCATATCGCCCTGGGAGCGAAGTTCGCGGCCTTCGGTGGTTGGGAAATGCCCCTGGAGTACGCCGGTGGCGGCGTCCTGCGCGAACACGCCGCCGTCCGGGAGGCGGTGGGGCTGTTCGACGTGTCACACCTGGGCAAGATCCGGCTCACCGGGCCGGGTGCCGCGGCGTTCGTCAACGCCTGCCTCACCAACGACCTGGACCGCATCGGCGCCGGCCAGGCCCAGTACACGCTGTGCTGCACCGAGGACGGCGGCGTGGTGGACGACCTGATCGCCTACCGGTACGCCGACGATCACGTCTTCCTCGTCCCGAACGCCGCCAACACCGCCGAGGTGGCGCGCCGCCTGGCCGCCGCCGCCCCCGCAGGGGTGACGGTGACCGACGAGCACGAGGCGCACGCCGTGCTGGCCGTGCAGGGGCCCCGCTCGGCCGAGGTGCTGGCCGGGCTGGGCCTGCCGACCGGGCACGAGTACATGAGCTTCGCGGTGGCCCCGCTCGCCGGCGCGGGGGCGTCCTGCGCCACCGGCGTGGTCTGCCGTACGGGCTACACGGGCGAGCACGGCTACGAGCTGGTCGTGCGCGCCGAGGACGCCGGCGCGGTGTGGGACGCCCTGCTCAAGGCCGGCGAGGCGGCCGAGGCCCGGCCGTGCGGGCTGGCCGCGCGAGACACCCTGCGCACGGAGATGGGCTACCCGCTGCACGGGCAGGACCTCTCGCCGGAGATCACCCCGGTGCAGGCCCGGTGTGGCTGGGCGGTGGGCTGGTCGAAGCCGCGATTCTGGGGCCGCGAGGCGCTGCTGGCCGAGAAGGCGTCCGGCCCGCGCCGGCAGCTGTGGGGCCTGCGGTCGACCGACCGGGGCATCCCGCGTCCGCACATGGCCGTGCACCTGCCGGGCGGCGACCGGGCCGGCGAGGTGACCAGCGGCACGTTCTCCCCGACGCTGCGCGTGGGCATCGGGCTCGCCCTGCTCGACACGTCCGCCGGCCTGGCGGCGGGCGACCCGGTCGAGGTCGACGTGCGCGGCCGCCGCAGCACCATGACCGTGGCGAAGCCGCCGTTCGTCACCTCGTCGGTGCGGTGAGCCGGCGATGGCGGTCACCCTGGCCAAGGTACGCGCGATGTGCCTCGCGTTGCCCGAGGTCACCGAGGAGCTGACCTGGGAGGTCGAGGCGACCTGGCGGATCGGGGGCAAGATCTTCGTCATGGGCTCCGACGAGTCGCCGAGGATCACCGTGCGGACCTCCCGCGAGGAGCAGGCGGAGCTGACCGCCACGGACCCGCAGACGTTCACCTCGGCGCCGTACGTGGGTCGGTTCGGCTGGACGAGCATCCGGCTGGCCGGCGTGCAGGCCGACGACCTGCGCGAGCTGATCATCGAGGCGTGGCGGCGTACCGCGCCGAAGAAGCTGGTGAAGGCCTACGACGCGGGCGTCCGATCGCCCGGCGCGCAAGCCTGACCGCCGCGCCGGTCACCGCCACCCGGCTCGGGCGTTGCGCCGCGCCGGTCGGGCGTTGCGCCGGGTCGCTCCGGTCTTCCGCCGCGCCGCTCGGGCG
>JAEZGP010000097.1 GCA_023437285.1 Actinomycetes bacterium
TTGCCGTCGATCGCGATCACCTGCCGGTATCGCGGCTGCGGGGATGCGACCGGTCGGGTGCGGGCGTGAAGCCAACTCGCCAGGACGGTGGCCAGCAGGTCGGCGTCCAGGCGGATCAGCAGCCGCCACATCGTGGTCGTGGCCGGGACCCCACGGGCGAACCCGAGCCGGGTACGGGCGACGTCGTCGAGGTCGTGCAGCCAGTCCGCGATCGCGGCTATCGACGACGCGCCGGCCATGACCGCGCACACCGCGACGGTGAGCAGCCCGGACAGCGGGTAACGCAGCCCATGTCGGCTACGCGGGTCCGGCACCGCCGACAACAAGCCCAGCAGCCCTTCCCGGTCACTGTCGGTCACCGGACTGGCGGTGGTGTCGGTGGAGGTGGTGGCTGCGGACAGTACCTGGATCGGGCATGCTGACATCGCGGGTGAGGTCCTCGAAGGTGTCTGGGAGCGTAGAGAACTCCATGATCACCTATGGGGTCTCACCCGCCCCCGCTGCATCCACAAAGGTCGGTCGTCCTCAGGAAAGCCCAGCTCAAACGGCCGTCCGTCGAACACGCAATGGCCCTGGCACGGCCCCCGGCCGCCAGCCCACCACCATCGGGATAACGCATCCTCACCAGATACGACACCCATCGATCAGCGTCACGCGGACACGCCGGACGACAGTCGATCTAAACCTGACAGTTCAGCCTCTGTATGCGTGCTCGCTCGTTGACGAGCCGTTCGAGCGCGTACCGGAAGGCGGCCCCGACCTCACCGCGGCCGAGGCCCGTGCGCATCCGGACCTGCCGTTCATCTGGTGGGTGGTGGACCGTGTCGTGGAGCGCGTCCGGCGAGTGCGGTGGATGAAGCACTGGCTGTTGGGCACCACCAGTGTCCAGACCGGTGAGGTCTTCGACCGGCAAGAGCCGATTCTGTGCGTCAGTCACGACGCCGACGACGGTGTCTGGCAACTCATCGGAGCCAGTAACGCCGACCCCCCGTCGGGGCAAGCTCAGCCACCTTCACCACGCCGTAGAACACGATCTCACCCTGCTCGACGTACTTGACCTTGAACCCGGCGAGTGCGCCTATCGGACCGGCCCGGACACCCCTTGGACCAGCGAGCCGTCCTGAGACGAGCAACGCGATGGCGCCCGGGGCGGGCATATGGCGTACTGAATTGGGCATACGCGATCAGGATTAACGGGGAGCATGACCCAATCGACCGACACGCTTCGGTCAGATGGTGATACACCGAACAGTGACACCGAACGCGCCGCGCTCGGATCTGTGGGGCGTTGGAGTGACGTCGGTGGCGCGTTACGACTCAGGCGTGGTTGGCGGTGGCTCGCCATGCGGGCCGGTCGTTGGGCAGGTGAAGTCGCGCGAACGTGGCGTCCCAGGCGTGTTCATGCCGTGATGCGAGGTATCGGTCTCCAGGCGGTAGCGCTTGAGTGTCACGGTTCCAGACGGGATCGTGGTTGGCGACTGCGGCGGCGAGTCGGCGTTGCGTGGGCGTGGCCGCTGAGTGTGCTGGTAGGCCGTCCGGGAAGATCACACGCAGGTACGGTTCGCACAGGGCCGCGATGGTCGGGTCGCTTTCGCCGATGTCGAGGTAGGTCGCGCCGTGGGGCACCGACGCGATCGCCGCCGGTAGGAGACGGTCGATGTCGTCGACATGGCGGCACAGTCGTTCGGCGATCGCGGCCGCGGGGTGTGGCAGGACTGTGAGTGACAGCGTGCCTTCCGGCGCGTACTTTTCCATGAAGCCCGGGTCCCTGGTCGCCTCCGTCAGCAGTACCTCAATCGCTTCGGGATCGTTGGCGAGTGCCGGCGCTAGCGCGGCGCATATTCGCACGCCAGGGTGCGGGTCGCGCAGCCATTGTCGCGGTGTCCCGTCGAGTTCGCCGACACCGAGCAGCATCGAAGCGCGATGGTACGGGTCATCCGCGTCGCATTGCGCCAGGTGGTACGCAAGCAGTCGGGGTCGGTGTGCCACGAGATCGGGATGGCGGCTCAGCATCGACGCAGCCGCGGCTGCACCGATCCGTACCTTAGCTTTGGGGTCAGCTAGCAGTGGCTCGATCGCGGCGAATACGTCGGGCAGCAGGTCGAAGCAGTCCGTGCGGGCTGCGGCGAGCAGTACCTCGCCGGGGGCGTCGGCTTCCGTCCAATCCAGCACGGAGCGGGGCTCGCGTAGGTAGGTGGCCAGCCACCTCCGTACGTCGGGCTCTTCACGGCGGGACGCCATCGCCCGGTCAACGCCCGCGAGGGCTGCACCGGCGACCTCGCGCAGGAACCACAGGGCTGCGTAGCGCAGCGTCGCATCGTCGCCACCGTATCCAGGCTCTGTGATCGTTCGGGCCAGGTATCGCACGCCCACGACCGTGGCCGGGGTGAGACGCCCTCCGCAGTACAGCGCCGACCACAGGAATGAGTACGGCGTCCGCCAGAACGGCTCACCTTGCTCTTGAGGGCGATCGTCGCCTCGACGCAGCGCATCGAGGAGCGCCAGGTCGTCAACAGACGGGCCGAAGGCATGGAATGGCATGACGTGCCGTTCTATTTGTGGATCTGTGGGTGTACCAGGGCCGGGGAGTCTGCGGGTGCGGCGGCCTTCTGACCTTGGGCTTCGGTGGCGATGGGGATGCAGTCGAGTATCAGGCGGGCAGTTTGACGGCGAACGACTTGGCCGAGGTACGGGGGCGGAAGGTGCCCTTCTTCTCCGTGCCGTTGACCATGACACGCAGCGTGCCCTGCGGCGCGAAGACGATCGTCCCCGACCGGAACGTGTCCGGCACGTCGAACACCAGCGAGACGGCGTCGCCCTCGCTGCCGGGCGAGTAGACCGCCTTGATCTTGCCCGTCGCCGCCACCGGCGTGATCGGCTTCCCTTTGGCGGGGGTGAGCGTGAAGCTTCGGGGGTCGACGATCGCGACCGAGTCGCCGATGGTGGCCAGCGGCTCGATCTCGACCTCCAGCCAGGCCCGGCCCGGCTTCGCCCAGCCCTGCTT
>JAEZGP010000159.1 GCA_023437285.1 Actinomycetes bacterium
GGGGCGGGGGCCGAGATGCTGCCCGCGCGGCCACGGCGCTCGATCGCCCCGCTCAAGGCGTCGGGCGAGCGGGGGCTCGAGGTGATGGAGATCGCGCACACGCTGGGCGTCGAGTCCACCGCCACGATGATGATGGGCACGGGTGAGACGAACGCGGAGCGCATCGAGCACCTTCGCATGATTCGAGAGGTGCAGGACCGTACGCACGGCTTCCGGTCCTTCATTCCCTGGACCTACCAGCCGGAGAACAACCACCTCAAGGGCCGCACCCAGGCGACCTCCCTGGAGTACCTGCGCCTCATCGCCGTCGCCCGGCTCTTCTTCGACAACGTCGCCCACCTGCAGGCGTCGTGGCTGACCACCGGCAAGGACGTCGGCCAGCTCGCCCTGCACATGGGCGTCGACGACCTCGGCTCGATCATGCTCGAGGAGAACGTGATCTCCTCGGCCGGCGCCCGGCACCGGTCCAACCTGCACGAACTCATCTCGATGATCCGCACGGCGGACCGCATCCCCGCGCAGCGCGACACCTGGTACGCCCACCTCGCCGTCCACCGCACCCCGGCCGACGATCCGACCGACGAGCGCGTCGTGTCGCACTTCTCGTCGATCGCCCTGCCGGGCGGCGGCGCCGGTACCCGGATCAACCTTCCGCTGGTCGACGTCAACTGACCCGCCGCCGTCTGGCACAGTGGGGCCGTGAGCCGCGCCAGCCTGGATAAGCAGCCGCACGAGGTCGCCGAGATGTTCGACGGCGTCGCGGAGAAGTACGACCGCACCAACACGATCCTGTCCTTCGGCCAGGACCGGTCCTGGCGTACCCAGACCCGCCGGGCGTTGGCGCTGGTCGCCGGCGAACGGTGCCTCGACCTCGCGGCGGGCACCGGCGTCTCCACCGAGGAACTCGCCCGGTCCGGCGCCTTCGTCGCCGGCGCCGACCTGTCGCTGGGCATGCTGGCCGCCGGCCGCCGGCGCCGCCCCAACGTGGCGCTGCTCGCCGGCGACGCGCTGGCCCTGCCGTTCGCGGACGGGACGTTCGACGCGGTGACGATCTCGTTCGGGCTGCGCAACGTGGTCGACACGGCCGGCGCGCTGCGCGAACTGGCGCGCGTCACCCGGCCCGGCGGCCGGATCGTGGTGTGCGAGTTCAGTCACCCGACGTTCGCGCCGTTTCGGACCGCGTACCTGTCCTACCTGATGCGGGCCCTGCCCGCCGTCGCCCAGCGGGTCTCCTCCAACCCCGACGCGTACGTCTACCTCGCCGAGTCGATCCGCGCGTGGCCCAACCAGGCCGGGCTCGCGGCCCTCATGGCCGACAACGGCTGGACGTCGGTCGGCTGGCGCAACCTGACGGGCGGCATCGTGGCCCTCCATCGCGCCACCCGCCCTGTGGATAACTAACGTCGCCTGTGGATAACCGCCGCGCACCAGCCCGCCTCGGGCACCGTGTGCCGGCATGGACAACGACGCGCTGTACCGCATCGCCCACGCGCAGGACGGCCTGTTCTCCCGTACCCAGGCGGCGGCCTGCGGCTACTCGCCGTATCAGGTAAGGCGGCGGCTGGCGGCCGGGGTATGGCGGCAGGCACTCGGGCCTGTCCTGGTGCTGCCGGGGGTGACGATCACGACCGCCGTCCGCGACCGCGCCGCCCTGATGGCGATCAACGGGAGCGTCCTCGCCGGCCCGGCGGCCGCCCGCCGGTGGGGCATGCGGATGCCCGACCAGCGTCCGTGCGTCCTGGTCAGGCCCTCCAACCACCCGCGGATCAGGGGGGTGATAGTTATCCGGGACCGGTTGGCGCCGGACGACCGCCGCGACGTCGGCGGGTTACCTGTCACATCTGCGGGCCGCACGCTGGTGGACTGCGCACGGCTGCTTTCCGATGAGGCGGCCGTCGACCTGATCGACCGGGCCTTGCGAGAGGGCACGGTGAGCTTCGACGAGCTCTGTGCCCGCGTGCGGGAGCGGGTCGGCCGGTCGGGGACCCCGCGTCTGGTGCGGCTTATCAAGATCATGGGGAGCGGCGCGCGTTCGCAGGCGGAGCGGCGGGCGATGGCGCTGCTGCGGCGGTCGCGGATCGGCGGTTGGCTAGCGAACGCGCCGATCTACGACGCGGCCGGCCTGATCGGCGTGGGCGATATCGTCTTCGAGGCGTACCGCCTGGTGCTGGAGATCGACGGCTGGGCGTACCACTCCGCGCGCGAGGACTTCGAGCGGGACAGGGCTCGGCAGAATCGCCTGGTGGCCGCAGGCTGGACGGTGCTCCGCTTCACCTGGCGTGACCTGACCCAACGACCTGACCACGTGGTACGCACCGTGCGCGCCATGATCGCGCGTGCCCGTTGATCGCGATCTCAGGTGCACTCACGTGGCCCAGCCACGCATCTGCACCCGGGACGGCGATCGTGCTGCACATCGCCACACATCTGTACCCGGGACGGCGATCGTGGGGCGCGTTGCTGCACGTGTGCACCCGAGACGGTGATCGTGGGGTGCATCGCCGCACGTCTGCACCCGGCATGATCGCGCGTGCTTGTTGATCGCGATTTGGGGTGCGATCGCGTGGTCTAGCCACACGTCTGCACCCGAGGCAGCGATCGTGCTGCGCATCGCCGCACATGTGCACCCGAAACAGCGATCCTGTGGCGCATCGCCGCACGTCTGCACCCGGGACGGTGATCGTGGGGTGCGTCGCTGTGCGTCTGCACCCGGGACGGTGATCGTGGACCGGTCACTCCACGTTCGCACCCGGGAAGGCGATCACTTCCCGCCGCGCGTACGCGCAAATGCGGTGATGCACCCACAACGGCGATCATGCTGGGTGGACGGAGGGCGGCCGGATCGTCGCGGCGAGTGATATTCCGTGGCTCCTGGCGAAGTTAGGTTCACCTAAGAAGGCGGGGTGAGGTGGCCAGTTCTAGACTCTGCCGAATGACGCTTGTGAAGAGTTTCACGAGCGGCTTTCGCGAGGCAGGACCGACGCGAGGAGGTGACCGGTGACCGGGCCCAGCGTGACCAGCGAAACGGCTGACGTCATTGTCGTCGGCGCCGGACCCGCCGGCTCCGCTACCGCCTACTTCCTGGCGCAGCACGGCGTGGACGTCCTGCTGCTGGAGAAGACGGAATTTCCACGCGAGAAGGTGTGCGGCGACGGGCTCACCCCGCGCGCCGTGAAGCAGCTGATCAACATGGGCGTGCCGACCGAGGGTCCGGGGTGGCAGCGCAACAAGGGCCTGCGGGTCATCGGCGGGGGCGTCCGGTTGGAGCTGGACTGGCCCGACCTGGCCAGCTTCCCCGACTACGGGTTGACGCGTACCCGGATGGATTTTGACGAGATCCTGGCCAAGCGGGCTCAGGAGGCCGGGGCGCGGCTGCGGACCAGTGTGAACGTCGGCGCGCCGCTGCTCGACGAGCGCACCGGGCGGGTCGTCGGGGTGACGGCGACGACCAAGGGCAAGGAGCCGCTGGAGTTCCGGTCGCAGCTGGTCATCGCGGCCGACGGGGTGTCGGCGCGGCTGCCGCTGGCGCTGGGCATCGCCAAGCGCGAGGACCGGCCGCTCGGCGTGGCGGTGCGGCGGTACTACCGCAGCCCGCGCCACCAGGACGACTACCTGGAGTCCTGGCTGGAGCTGCGCAGCAAGGAGAGCGGCGACGACCTGCTGCCCGGGTACGGGTGGATCTTCGGAATGGGTGACGGCCGGGTCAACGTGGGCCTGGGCATCCTGAACTCGTCCGACGCGTGGGGTAAGACGAACTACCGCACCATGCTCACCGACTGGCTGGACAACACGCCGGCCGAGTGGGGCCTGAACGACGAGGCCAACGCCGAGGGGCACACCCAGGGGGCGGCCCTGCCGATGGGCTTCAACCGGGTGCCGCACTACGACCGGGGCGTGCTGCTGGTCGGGGACGCGGGCGGCATGGTGAACCCGTTCAACGGCGAGGGCATCGCGTACGCCATGGAGTCCGGCGCCCTGGCCGCCGAGATCGTGGTGCAGGCGCTGGCCCGCCCGGAGGGTCCGGAGCGGGAGCGGGCACTGCACGCCTATCCCAACGAGTTGAAGCTGCGCTACGGCGGTTACTACCGCCTCGGCGGATGGTTTGTGAAGATCATTGGCAAGCCGTCATTGATGCAGTTCGCGACCAAGCACGGCATGCCGCACCCGGTGCTCATGCGCTTCGTGCTCAAGTTGCTGGCCAATCTGACCGATCCGCGGGGCGGCGACGCCTCCGATCGGATCATCAACGTGCTTACCCGGGCGGTCCCGGCGGTCTGAGGTGGCGCGTTACCCCGAGCAACGCGGCCCGGGACGATACGAATAGTGTGCATTTGGTGGTCGATGTGACCCGCTCATGCGGCAAGATCGGTAACGACACTCAAGATCGGGAAGGACGGAGCAGGTAGAAACCATGTCGCTCTCGGCCTATGTACCCATCGCGGGGCTCTTCGCGCTCGCCGCGGCGTTCGCGATCTTCTCGGTCGCCATCGCGCCGCTCGTCGGGCCCCGCCGCTATAACAAGGCAAAACTTGAGGCGTACGAGTGTGGGATCGAGCCCACGCCGCAGCCGATCGGGGGCAACCGCTTCCCGGTGAAGTTCTACCTCACCGCGATGCTGTTCATCATCTTCGACATCGAGATCATCTTCCTGTTCCCGTGGGCCGTGTCGTTCGACAGCCTCGGCCTGTTCGCGTTCGTGGAGATGGTGCTCTTCATCGCGACCGTGTTCATCGCGTACGCCTACGTCTGGCGGCGCGGCGGACTGGATTGGGACTGACGCCATGGGTATCGAAGAGAAGCTCCCCAGCGGTGTCCTGCTGACCAGCGTCGAGAAGCTGGTCAACTGGACGCGCAAGACCAGCTTCTGGGGGGCCACGTTCGGGCTGGCGTGCTGCGCCATCGAGATGATGGCGGCCGGCGCGCCCCGCTACGACCTCGGACGCTGGGGCATGGAGGTCTTCCGCGCCTCGCCCCGCCAGGCCGACCTGATGATCGTGGCCGGCCGGGTGAGCCAGAAGATGGCCCCGGTGCTGCGCCAGATCTACGACCAGATGGCCGAGCCCCGTTGGGTGATCTCCATGGGCGTCTGCGCGAGCAGCGGCGGCATGTTCAACAACTACGCGATCGTGCAGGGCGTGGACCACATCGTGCCGGTCGACATGTACCTGCCCGGCTGCCCGCCGCGCCCGGAGATGCTCATCGACGCGATCCTCAAGCTGCACGAGAAGATCATGTACGAGCCCCTGGGTGAGCGCCGTCGGCTTCAGCTGGAGGCCGCGCGCGAGCGCGACGGCGCACCGGTCGTGCCGCCGGGCTCGATGCCG
This sequence comes from Actinomycetes bacterium, assembly GCA_023437285.1. Lineage (GTDB taxonomy): Bacteria > Actinomycetota > Actinomycetes > Mycobacteriales > Micromonosporaceae > Luedemannella. Next base: position 5,325 of record JAEZGP010000159.1, read on the forward strand.
TCGAGCTACCGCCACGACAAGGCGAAGAAGGCGCAGTGGATCAAGGCCGCGCAGGACGGCCGCGAGGAGCAGCTGCGCATCGAGAACTGGATGAAGGACCGGTGGGGCGCCCTGCCGACTATCACGCGCGGCGGTGGCGAGTGACAAACCCAGCCAACGAGACCACGGGCAACGTACCCGTCTCCCAGCCGCCGGCCGGCGCGTCGAGTACGGCCCCCGCGGAGTACCCGCCGGCCAGCGCGGCCGGCCGGGGCATGTTCGGCGTGCACGGCACCGGCGACACCTCCGGCTTCAGCGGCCTGGTCCGCCGGCGGACGGTCATCGCCTCGACCCCCAAGCCGTACGGCGAGGAGTTCGACGAGGTCACGGACGCGCTGGAAGAGGCGTACCCGGGCTTCGCCGACGCGATCGAGGCCGTGGTGGTCGACCGGGGTGAGCTGACGCTGCACATCAAGCCCGACCGCATCCTCGAGGTCGCGACCGTCATGCGCGACAACGCGGCGCTGCGCTTCGAGCTGTGCTCGTCGGTGTCCGGCGTGGACTACCTCGGCGACACCCGCCGGCTGCACGTCGTCTACCACCTCACCTCGTTGACCTACCGGCGCCGGGTGCGCCTGGAGGTCGCGGTGAGCGCGGAGGAGCCGCACGTACCGAGCGTGACCAGCATCTACCCGACCGCCGACTGGCAGGAGCGGGAGACCTACGACATGTTCGGGGTCGTCTTCGACGGTCACCCCAACCTGACCCGCATCCTCATGCCGGATGACTGGGAGGGCCACCCCCAGCGCAAGGACTACCCGCTCGGTGGCGTCCCGGTCGAGTACAAGGGCGCGGAGATCCCGCCGCCGGACGAGCGGAGGACGTACCAGTGAGCACGACTGACTACGCCAAGACCCGTGAGACGACCGAGGGGAAGGTCTTCACCGTCACCGGTGGCGACTGGGACACGGTCGTCGAGGGGCACGACCCGCTCTCCGACGAGCGCCTCATCGTCAACATGGGCCCCCAGCACCCGTCCACGCACGGGGTGCTGCGCCTGATCCTCGAGCTTGAGGGCGAGACGGTCACCGAGGCGCGCGCGGTCGTGGGCTACCTGCACACGGGCATCGAAAAGAACATCGAGTACCGCAACTGGACCCAGGGCACGACGTTCGTCACCCGGATGGACTACCTCGCGCCGATCTTCAACGAGACGGCGTACTGCCTGGCGGTGGAGAAGCTGCTCGGCATCGAGGTGCCCGAGCGGGCGACCACGATCCGCGTGCTCATGATGGAGCTGAACCGGATCTCGTCGCACCTGATCTGGCTGGCCACGACCGGCATGGAACTCGGCGCCATCAACATGATGTTGTACGGGTTCCGCGAGCGCGAGTACATCCTGGACATCTTCGAGGCCGCCTCCGGCCTGCGGATGAACATGGCCTACATCCGCCCGGGCGGCCTGGCCCAGGACATGCCCGAGACCGCGATCAGGATGACCCGCGACTTCCTGGAGATGTTCCCGAAGAAGATGGCGGAATACGAGCGCCTGCTCTCCGGTAACACCATCTGGCAGGAGCGCACCCAGAACGTCGCCTACCTCAACATCCCCGGCTGCCTGTCGCTGGGCGTCACCGGCCCGGTGCTGCGCAGCGCCGGGCTCGCCTGGGACCTGCGCAAGACCCAGCCGTACTGCGGTTACGACACGTACGACTTCGAGGTCGCCACGGCCGACACAGCCGACGTGTGGGGCCGCTACCTCGTGCGCATGGAGGAGATGCGGCAGAGCCTGCGCATCGTCGAGCAGGCGCTCGACCGGCTCGAGCCCGGCCCGATCATGGTCGAGGACAAGAAGATCGCCTGGCCGGCGCAGCTGGCCATGGGCGCCGACGGCCTGGGCAACTCGCTGGAGCACGTCGCCAAGATCATGGGCACCTCGATGGAGGCCCTCATCCACCACTTCAAGCTGGTGACCGAGGGCTTCCGGGTGCCGGCCGGTCAGGTGTACGTGCCGATCGAGGCGCCGCGCGGCGAGCTTGGCGCGCACGTGGTCTCCGACGGCGGTACCCGGCCGTACCGGGTGCACTACCGCGAGCCGAGCTTCATCAACCTGCAGGCGATCCCGGCGATGGCGGAGGGCGGCCTGCTCGCCGACGTCATCGCGGGCGGCGCCTCGCTGGACCCCGTCATGGGTGGGTGTGATCGCTGATGTCCTTCAGTCAGGAGACCGTCGACCGCGCGCAGGAGATCATCGCGCGGTACCCGGCCGGCAAGGAGCGCTCCGCGCTGCTGCCGCTGCTGCACCTGGTGCAGGCGGAGGAGGGGTACGTCTCGCCGGCCGGCATCGCGTTCTGCGCCGACACGCTCGGCATCACCCGGGCCCAGGTCAGCGCCGTCGCGACGTTCTACACGATGTACAAGCGCAAGCCGACCGGCGAATACCTGGTCAGCGTGTGCACGAACACGATGTGCAACGTGCTCGGCGGCCAGCAGGTCTACGACACGCTCTCGGCGTACCTCGGCGTCGGCCACGACGAGACCGAGGAGTCGGGGACGATCACCCTGGAGCACGCCGAGTGCCTCGCGGCCTGCGACTACGGCCCGGTGCTGACCGTCAACTACGACTTCTTCGACAACGTCGACCCGGACGTCGCGGTCAGCCTCGTCGACCGGCTCAAGGCCGGCGAGCGGCCGCAGCCCAGCCGCGGCGCTCGGCTGTGCACCTTCAAGGAGATGTCGTTGCAGCTCGCCGGCTTCGCCGACGAGCGTGAGGGCGCGGTCGCCGACACCGCCCAGGGCGCGGCCAGCCTGCGGGGCCTGCGCCTGGCCGAGCAGCACGGCGTCGCGGTGGCGGGCTTCGACCCCAACACCCCGATCCCCACGCACGCCGACCGCGAGGCGGCCAAGAAGGCGTCCGACGAGAAGGCAGCCGCCGAGGTGAAGCCCGCCCAGACCGACGCCAAGGCGGCGCAGGCGAAGCCGGACCTGGAGAGCAAGCCCGCCAAGGAGTCGCAGCCGACGCCGGAGGAGCTCACGCCGCAGGCGGCGCCCTCGGGGGCGTCGGCCGAGGCGGAGGCCGCGGGCGTGGCCGCCAACGAGCCGGCCCGCGACGCCTCGCCGTCCGGCCAGCCCAGCCAGCCCCAGGCAGAAAACCTTAAGGACGCGCAATGAGCGACGTGTTTCGCAAGCTCACGCCCGTACTCACCAAGCGGTGGTTGTCGCCCGAGGCCTGGCGAATTGACACGTACGAGCAGCTCGACGGCTACCTTGCCATGCGCAAGGCGCTCCAGGCGCACCCGGACGACCTGATCGCACTGATCAAGGACTCGGGCCTGCGCGGACGCGGCGGCGCGGGCTTCCCGACGGGCATGAAGTGGGCGTTCATCCCGCAGAACGACGGCAAGCCGCACTACCTGGTGGTCAACGCCGACGAGGGCGAGCCGGGGACCTGCAAGGACCTGCCGCTCATGATGAACGACCCGCACTCGCTCCTCGAGGGCATCATCATCGCCTGCTACGCGATCCGCTCCGACCGGGCGTTCGTCTATATCCGGGGCGAGGCGGTGCACGCCGCGCGGCGGATGCGCCACGCGGTCGACGAGGCGTACGCGAAGGGTTACCTGGGCGAGAACATCCTCGGCTCCGGGTTCAACCTCGACGTGGTGATCCACAGCGGCGCCGGCGCGTACATCTGCGGCGAGGAGACGGCGCTGCTGGACTCGCTGGAGGGCTTCCGCGGCCAGCCCCGGCTGCGTCCGCCGTTCCCGGCGACCCACGGCCTGTACGCCTGCCCGACGGTGGTCAACAACGTCGGCACCATCGCGAGCGTGCCCTACATCGTGCTGGGCGGCGCGGACTGGTGGAAGTCGATGGGTACGGAGAAGTCGTCCGGCCCGATGATCTACTCGCTGTCCGGCCGGATCAACAACCCCGGCCAGTACGAGTGCGGGATGGGCATCACGCTGCGCGAGCTGATCGAGCTGGCCGGCGGCATGCAGCCGGGTCACAACCTGAAGTTCTGGACGCCGGGCGGGTCGTCGACCCCGCTGCTGACCGCCGAGCACCTCGACGTGCCGCTCGACTTCGAGTCGGTCGCCGCGGCCGGGTCCATCCTCGGTACGACGGCGACGCAGATCTTCTCCGACCAGGACTGCCCGGTCTACGCGACGTACCGGTGGATGGAGTTCTACCACCACGAGTCGTGCGGCAAGTGCACGCCGTGCCGCGAGGGCAACTACTGGATGACCCGGGTCTACCGGCGCATCCTGTCCGGCGGCGGCACCTACGAGGATCTCGACACCCTGCTCGACGCCTGCGACAACGTGCTGGGACGCTCGTTCTGCGGCCTCGGCGACGGCGCGACCAGCCCGGTGACCTCGTCGCTGAAGTACTTCAAACAGGACTACCTGGACTACATCGAGGGCCGCACCGCCCCGATGCTGTCGGCCAAGCAGCTGGTGGGGGCGCACTAAATGTCTTCCGACGTCGTAAAGGCCACCGACACCGTCAAGCTCACCATCGACGGCATCGAGGTCGAGGCGCCCAAGGGGGCGCTGCTGATCCGGGTCGCCGAGCAGATGGGCATCGACATCCCGCGCTTCTGCGACCACCCGCTGCTCGCCCCGGCCGGCGCCTGCCGCCAGTGCCTGGTCGACGTGGAGGGCCAGCGCAAGCCGGTCGCCTCGTGCACCCAGACCGTCGCCGACGGCATGGTGGTGCGCACGCAGCGCACCAGCGAGGTCGCCGAGAAGGCCCAGGCGGGGATCATGGAGTTCCTCCTGATTAACCACCCGCTCGACTGCCCCATGTGCGACA
>JAEZGP010000315.1 GCA_023437285.1 Actinomycetes bacterium
GCGCGGGGCCGTGGGTGCTGACGACCGGCATGCTGGTCAGCGGGGCGAGCGTGATGCTGCGCGTGTTCGCGCTGGCGCTGCCGGGCATCGCCGTGTTCGCCAGTACCGACCCGACCGATCTGGCCGATTCGCTGGTGCAGAACGCGAAGGCGCCGGCCCGCTTCGCGCTCGGCGCGCTGGCCGCGCTGCGGCTGCTGCCCTTGCTGGGCAACGACTGGGAGATGCTGCGCATGGCGCGGCGGGCCCGGGGCGGCGACGCGGGCCGCGGCCCGCTCGGGCGGTTGCGGATGTTCGCCTCGATGACGTTCGCGATGCTGGTGCACGCGATCAGGCGCGGGACCGCGCTGGCCATCGCGATGGACGCGCGGGGCTTCGACTCGGGACTGCCCCGCACGTACGCGCGGGAGCAGCGGTTCCGGGCCGCCGACGCGGCGCTCGTCGCCGGCGCGGTGGTCCTGTCCGCGGTGGCGCTGGCGGCCAGCGTCGCCACCGGCGCCTTCAGCCCCGTGTTCCGGTAGACGAGGAAGTCCTAACCCCTCGTTCGCGGGGCATGGGGAGGGGTTGTTAAGGGATCGGTCTGTGAAGACTGACCTCAATACCCTTCTGACGGGACTGTACGTGAAGATCGGCGACTGGTTGGGGCGGCCTCATCGTGCCGGACGCCCGCCGAAGCTCTCCGACACCGAACTGCTGACCCTGGCCGTGGCGCAGGTTCTGCTCGGCGTCCGTTCTGAGGCCCGGTGGCTGCGGTTCGTCCCCGGTCACCTACCGGGGCGTTTCCATACTTGTCCGGCCAGTCCGGCTACAACAAGCGGCTACGCGCGGCGGTGCCGCTGCTAAACGGGCCATTTGCGCGGTGGCCCGCGACACCGAACTCTGGGATAACGCCACCTGGATCACTCCACCCCGTTGGAGTTCGCCGTTTCCCGCAGACCGTCATACGCTCGAACCTGACCGGGTGGGCCGGCTACGGCTACTGCGCCCACCCAACCCCGGTTCTTCCGGGGCCTGCCTCTGCACCTGATCTACGCCACCGCCGGGCTGCCGATCACCCGGGACCTGACCAACCCGAAGATCGACGAACGAAAAGTTGTGACCGCAGTCCTCGACCACGACCCCGACCTGCTCACCGACCGCCCTCATCTGCTGATCATTGCCGATAAGGCTATGTCTCAGCCGACCCGGACCACTGGCTCGCCGAAGGCGGGGTGAGGCTGCTACGCCCGTCCTACCGCAACCGCATCCCACGGCCCGACGAGCATCTCCTCAAACCGGTCCGTCAACTCATCGAGTCCGTCGACGACACCCTCAAAACCCAACTCGGCCTCGAACTGCAGGCGGACGCAGCATCGAAGGCATCGCCGCCCGCGTCGCTCAACACCTGTTGGCTATGACCGCCGCAATCTGGCACAACCGAGCCACCGGACAACCCGTCGCCAGATCCCTGACGCCTCCGACCACAACCCGACTTCGGCCTTACTCGTCTATTCGGCCTTACTCGTCTAGTAGTCTCGATGACGCCATGCATGAGGATCGGCTATTCGGCCAACGCGAGCAATGTCAGATGCAAGCTTCTGGCTCGTTTCTGGCCATTTCCAAGTTGTCGAAATCTGGGGCAGGCGAGACCATTGCTTATCGAGATACAGGCGAAAATACTCCGCTCGCGTTACCCTGTCCGAGAGTGATTGGACTTCATTGATCAGGCGAGCATACTGTTCGTCCACTACCGGAGTATCTACGAGAACCGCGTCGACGTAAGCGAAGTATGCGAGAAGGACCCTAGTAGTATAGGCACCAACCGTCGTGATCCTATAGTATAAGCTCTTCGTTTCCATGGTAAAACGAGGGGCGGAATCCAGAAGGCGGTGCTCGAGTGCGAATTCGAGGGCGGTAGCGACCTGATCGGACGTGAATCCCAGTTGCTGGCAGAATGAGTGTATGGCATCGGCTGCCACATAGCCTTCTTGCTGCGATTGGTCACCAAGGATCTGCGTCTGGGTAAGCAGGATGGGCAATAGAAAATGCTCGCGACCATCCGGTTGTGAAATTCGAAGCACATTTGCAATCGGCGACGAGTCGGAATTGTAGTATTTGTGGTCACCGAAGAGCAACGCACGGAGAAACTCGTGGATCGAGATTGTGTAGTGTCCCTCCCGTCGGTACGCTTCAAGGATCTTTGCCGTGTTGACATGGCCGCTGCCCAAGAAGTCGACAACGAGGCGCAAAGCTAAGCGCATGTTTCCGCCTGCAATATTGTCGACAAGTTCGAGAAGGCGCCCATTATTCCGGAAGTTCTCCGAAAGGACTTCTAGATAATCGATGAGGCTTTGGCTATCGACGGTAACGCCTACCGGAAAGGATCCTAGGCGACCCGTTCCTTTCAGCTGCTGTAGGGCGAAGTCCACCCGTCGCTGGAGCATTGTATCCGCTCTCGGTGGAGCAATTGTAAAGACACGTGGCTGATATCCAGATAGGGCGCCGCGGCGACTTGACGCGTAGAATGTCTCCGGTCGCAGGGTAACAAAGACCGTCGCGGGCCAATGATGAGCTAGTTCGTTAGAAATTAGAAATACCTGTTCTTGGTCCTCGTCGCTTCGTTGATCGATATTGTCAAGAAACACGACGATCTGGCGGCGTCGGGTTTTTCTCAAGCGGACCAAGCTGTTTTTCAGGTGCTCCGATCGGTTGTCAACGAGGCGCTGAAGGAACATGAGACGCTCGCGCTCGTAGGCCATTGGGTCTACGCTCTTTAGGCGGCCGAGGATTCTACGGTCCTGAAGCTGCAAGTCTTCCCGGTATACGTCTTCTACGAAGTCGAACTCTTCAATATCGACCTTGTGTAGGACACGGAGTTGTCGTGCCGATTCTTCGATGACGAAGGTGCGAAGATCTCCAAGTGTCGTTGATGCACCAAAGTCGATATAGATCGTAAACGCATCTTGAAATAGCTCTGGTGCTTCCACCCAAACGAGGCGCTGGATGAACGTCGTCTTGCCAACGCCAACGTCCCCTAAAAGGACTATTGGCCGAGTCGTTGCAGCTGCCGCAAGCATGTCCTGCGTTAATGACGGCGACACGCCCTTCTTCGTTGAGGCAGCCGTCGGCTTGGGGCCATCCTCCTCTTGGAGCAACGAGTATCGCGATTGAAGTATTTGTTTGCTAACCATCGCGTACTGCGATAGCGCGCCGCTACTCGCGTAGCAGTCGCGGAGAAAGTCTGTACGCACCTCTTCTAGTCGCGCGACATCGTGCAGAAAAAGATCGCCTAGAATGTCCAGACCGGCCTGTAGGTCATTGCGCCGTTGCACACCGGGGTAGTTGGCAATTTGCGCTGAAATAGGTGCGGGCGGGGGGGCCGACCTAACACGAAGCGTCGTGTAAAGAAGTTTAGCCTCTATACCAAAAGGAGAAGCATTGTCCCATAACTGCCGAAAGTTTGTACGCATATCCTCCAATGATGGATAGACGAGCGCTCGACCCTGGCTGGGCTTGATATTGTCGGTACGGACGGCTAAGAAGATAACTAACTGCGGTCCATTGCATACGGCGGCGGGTGCAACGCCTTCGCTGACTGAATACTGCGTGACTTGGTCCATTGCTTCTCTAAGTGCTTTGCCTTCACCGCCGTCGGTGATGCTTGCAATCGAATGGACTCCAGACACTGTGCCGGCGGGCAAATTGAAATAGGCACCCTCGCGCTTGGCCTCAATAATAAACTTTGGACCAGGGCTTCCCAAGGCGTAATCGATTCGCCCTGACTCAGATTGCTTTTCAGTTCGTATGGCGGATCGCGGCCACTGCAGTACATCAATGATCAGACGATCGATGATGTGCAGCCGCGTGTCGGCTTCGTTGAACCCGTCCTTCGGCACGTTGGCCTCGACCCACTGGATCAGGTGGTCCAGTGCTGCCTTGCCGGTGTCATACTCAGTAGGCACGTGATCTAGCCTTCGGCTCGTTCGACGCAGGGGCGATCTGCGCTGTCGCGGTAGGCCGAGCGCTCGGCCTGAGGCAGATCGCTCGGCCTACCGCACCTTGATGTTAGGGCCACCGCAGTTCAGCCCCATCGCTGCGGTGCTACTCGTCGCACGAGCGCGAGCCGCAGCCCACCCTTTTGCCGAGAATCCGCCTCCGGCGGCCAGGCATCCCGCCCTGGACCCCAGCGGTTTGGGGAAGCCAGCGCCGCGCGCACCCTTCCCGCCACGCACCGAAGGCCACCAGACTGCCCAAGCTGGTCCAGGTCGTTCCCGTGGGCACTCCGCCTGGACCAACTCGGCGCGGCCCGGCCGAGGCAAGCCCTGCGCGACGGGAAGCCCGCCAGACCAGGAAAGTAAAGGAGGCGGCGTGTTGGGAGAACTCTGGGAACCATCTCGTCTACGAGTGGCCAACCGACTGACACCAACCACGATCCACCAGCATCGCGGCCAGGCCAGATCGGCGGCGATCAGGGTGCCTGGGAGCCACTAACCGGCTCACATGATCGACACGACACGCCCAGTACTAGGCGAAGTGATCCAGCGGGCCGTGGCCGGCGCCCAGCGACCATCGCGCGCCGGCGGTGACCGCCCGCTGCACATAGGACTTCGCGGCCGCCACCGCGTCGGTCACCGGCAGGCCCTTGGCCAGCCCGGCCGCGATCGCAGAGGCGAACGTGCAGCCCGTGCCGTGGTTGTTGGGCGTGTCCACGCGGGCGGCGCGCAGCTCATGGATCGTCGAGCCGTCCCACACGACGTCGACGGCCTCGCCGGCCGCGTCGCGCACCGCGTGGC
>JAEZGP010000342.1 GCA_023437285.1 Actinomycetes bacterium
CCTCGCGGGACGGCTGCCTCATAACTCGTTCCTTTCACGCCCATCGTTGTTAGCGTTAACACGTGCGGCCCGGCCGAATGCTTCCAGATAGACTCAGTGGATTCAACGGACTGACGCGGCCGTACCGGTGCGTTAGCGCTTTACGGTTTCCCGACAGTGCCAGATGCCAAAGATTGTCGCAACAAGACGATGGCAGAACATCGCCAATGGACCGCTGGGGCCGGATGATTTGGCGTCTAGCTGCGGAAACCGGGCGGCACTTAACCTGGCCGGATAGTAAACAACGCGCTGATATTCAATCTCGGGTACCCGGAATGAACGTCCATCGACAACGCGGCGACATAACACTTTTCGCCGAACCGGGCCCGTTCTCCGAATGGTGGAAAAGTTGCCCGGTTCTGTTACGGCACATGACACGAGTGGGCGGAGCGGGGGCCTTGCTAGGCCGATCTTGGGCCGCTGGCGTACGCGGTGAGGGCGTCGTCGAGGGTCGCGTGGATGCGGCCGTCTCGTTGCCAGTCCCGCCACCAGTCGTTGTGGCTCGCGGTGGCCGTCGCCCGGGGTGGTAGTCCCACGATCCACAGTTGGCTGCCGTGGCTGCTCAGGCGGTCGCCGAGGTCGCGGAGGCGGTCGAGGACGGTGGTGCCGATCTCGGTCTGGGCACGCATCTCCAGCATGATCACGTCTGGGGCGGGCTCCCGCGCTCCGACCAGTTCCAGGATGGTGTTCTGAGTAGAAATCATGTTGGCGGTGTAGAGGTAGGTCTCCAGCCGCACTACCAGCGGTCCGGGTGCCTGCGGCGGGATGTCGGCGCGCTCGGGATGCAGTTCGAACAGTTGCGGCTCGTTGAGTTCGCGCAGGACGAGTACGAGGGTCGCGACGACGCCGGCGACGACGGCGGCGAGCAGTCCCGCGGCGAGGCCGACGAGGGTGGTGGCGGCGGCGACGAACAGGTCGCGAGGGCTGACGCGGGCCAGCCGGATGAACGCGGCGGGGTTGACGAGGCCGCCGACGGCGACGAGCACCAGGGCGGCGAGCGCGGCGTCGGGGAGCAGGCGCAGCACCGGGGCGAGCCACAGTGCCACGGCCACGGCGAGCACGACGGTGGTGAGCTGGCTGACCTGGGTACGGGCGCCGGCACGGGCATTGACGGCGGTCTGGGAGAAGCCGCCGGCGGAGGGCAGCGCGCTGAAGAACCCGCCGAGGGCGGAGGCCGCGCCGGTGGCCAGCATCTCCCGCTGGTCGTCCGGTGGTGGCTCGCCCTTGCGGGTCGGCGCGGCGCGGGCGGCCGCCAGGCTTTCGACCGCGGCCAGGAGGGCGATGGTGAGTGCGCCGGGCAGGAGCTTGGCCGCTTGACCGAGGTCGGGCAGGGTCAGCGGGGCGAGGCCTTTCGGTACGGGGGGCACGAGGGCGACGCCGCGGGTAGACAGGTTGAACAGCGCGGTAGCGGGGATGACGACGGCGACGGCGATGAGCGGCGCTGGTAGTCGCGGGGCGGCCAGGCCGAGCCCGACGAGCAGCGCGAGCAGCCCGGCGGAGAGCAGCGCGGTGGTGGGTTGGGTGGTGGGCAGGGCGCGCAGCACCGCGGGTAGTTCGGTGAGGAAGCGACCGTCGGTCGCCGGGACGTCGAAGCCGAGCAGGCGGGGGATCTGGGTCACGCCGACGGTGAGGCCGACGGCGGCCTTGACGCCGAGCAGGGCCGCCTCGCTGACGTTCTCCACCAGGGTCCCCAGTCCCAGCAGGCGGGCGGCCAGCAGGATGAGGCCGACCTCGATGGTCAGGGTGGCCAGGGCGCGGGTGTCGCCGGCGGTGACGCCGACGGCGATCAGGGCCGAGGCGGTGAGGGTGACGATGGTGGACGTGGTGCTGGTGCTCAGGGTCCGGCTGCCGCCCAGGAACGCGTACACGAGCATGGGCACCATGCAGGTGTAGAGGCCCACCTGGGCGGGCATGCGGGCGACGGTCGCGTACGCCATGGCCTGCGGGATGACGACGGCTCCGGCGGCCAGCCCGGCGAGCACGTCGGCGCGCAGCCACTCCCGGCGGTACCCGGCCAGGGTGGGCAGCAGCGCCATGGTGGGTCGTCAGCGTTGGCCGTTGCTGTCCACGGCGGTCTGCCGTACGTCCTGGACGTAGCTGTCGCGGGCGCCGGGTGCCAACCGGTTGAGCGCGGCGAGCACGTCGGCGGTGTTGGCCGCGTCGACGAGGATCTCGACCCGCAGCCGGTCGGGGAACTCCTGGTCGCGGCGCAGCCCGCGGAAGACCTGGGTCCGCCGGGCGGAGGTGCGCACGTGGGCGTCGGAGAGCACGATGGTGGACGCGCCGGCCTCAAGCAGCGCCTGTTCGAGGTCGGTGGCCGAAACGCGCTGCGGGTCGAGCATGCTGGTGACCAGTTGCACGTTGCCGGCGGGCAGGGTCCGTGCGGTGGGCGCCGGCTCGGACGGGGGACCCTTGGGGGCGGCGGCGCCGGACAGGGCGGCGGGGCCGCTGAGATGGTAGGCGTCCATGCCCTGTTGGACCTGGTCGAGGTCCTGTTCGTTGGCCGGGTCGACGCGCAGGCCGATGGTCTTCTGGATGGCGGTGGCGATGAGCCAGGTCAGGCAGAACGAGAACACGATGACCGATACCAGGGCGAGGATCTGGTCGCCGAGCAGGCCGACCCCGCCGCCGTAGAACAGGCCGTCGGCGCTGAGGGCGTTGATGTCCTTGCTGGCGAAGAACCCGACGAGCAGGGTGCCCAGCACGCCGCCGACGAAGTGCACGGCGACGACGTCGAGGGCGTCGTCGAACTTGAACGCGAACTTCAGCCGCAGGGCCAGGTGGCACACGAGCCCCGCGAGTCCACCGATGGCCAGCGCGGACAGGGTGGTGACATACCCGGCGCAGGGCGTGATGGTGGCCAGCCCGGCGACCGCGCCGGTGACCGCCCCCAGGACGGTGGAATGACCGTCGGTGAACCGTTCGAGGATCAGCCAGATCACCATCCCGGCCGCTGCGGCGACGTGGGTGTTGAGCAGCGCCTGGGCGGCGATGCCGTTGGCCTGCAGGCCGTCGCCGGCGTTGAAGCCGAACCAGCCGAACCACAGGATGCCGGCGCCGGCGATGGTCAGCGGCAGGTTGTGGGGCAGGCTGCTGGCGTGCGGCCAGCCGCGCCGGCGGCCGATGACCAGCAGGACGGCGACGACGGCGGCACCGGCGCTGGCGTGGACGACCATGCCGCCGGCCCAGTCCTGTGCGCCGCGTTCGGCCAGCCAGCCGCCCACCCCCCACAGCCAGTGGGCGATGGGGGAGTAGACGATCAGTGACCAGATCGCCACGAACGTGACCCAGCCGCCGAACTTGAGTCGGTCGGCCGTGGCGCCGGTGATCAGCGCCGGCGTGATGATCGCGAACATCATCTGGTACGCGACGAACGCCAGCGTGGGGATGGTGATCGACCCGGAGACGATGTGGAAGGCGGGGGCGGGGGAGGTCCCGCGCACGCCCTGCAGCCCGAACAGTTCCAGGTTGCCGATGATGCCGCTGAGGTCGTTGCCGAAGGCGAGGGCGTAGCCGAGCAGGATCCACACGATGCTGACCACCCCGAGCGGGATGATGTTCTGCTGGAGCATGACCAGGGTGGTGCGGGTGCGGACCATGCCGGCGTAGAACAGTGCCAGGCCGGGTGTCATGAACAGCACGAGTGCCGCGCACGCGAGCACCCACGCGGTGTCGCCGGGTTGGAAGCCAGTTGTGGGCATCGGTCAGCCACCCTTCGGTTGGTGCTGGTCAGGCCTTCGAATGGGCGCCGGTGAGTACGCCGTCGTCGATGTGCTTGTGGGGCGGCACCGGCTTGAAGTCGCGCTTGGGCAGCAGGAACAGCCAGGTCGCGAACACGAACGGGCCGGTGAAGCTGGGGATGCCGACCGGGGCGAGGGCGGTGTTGAGCGCCGCCTGGACGAAGAGGGTGAACACGGTGCCCAGCAGCGCGTACAACAGGACCGGCCAGGACGGGTGGTAGAAGACGCAGCCCAACGCGATGGCGGTCAGGACGGCGGAGAAGCCGTACAGGCCGGCGGTGATGCTGGTCTCGTCGCCCTTCAGACCGATGGCGAGCAGGGTGGCCACGATCGTGCCGGCGGCGGCGAGGGCGGCGGCCCACCGGGAATTGACGGCCAGTCCGATGAGGATGATCAGGCCACTGACCCAGTTGCCGATGAGGAACACCTGGGCGACGCCCTTGAGCATGCTGGTGACCAGGTCGGCGGCCGACAGGTCCAGCGCGTTGCCGGCGACGGGCCGGGCCAGCATCGGCGCGGTCAACGAGCTGATCTTGATCTGGTGGAACTGGTACGCGGCCAGCATGAGAAACCATGAGGTCAGTACGAACGGGAAGGTCAGGGCCGGCACGCCCCAGGTGTTGAACACGTTCGAGATGGCGAGGGTGACCACGGTGGTCGTCGCGGTCCCGATGATCAGGTAGACCCACATCACGACGGAGTTGCCCAGGAAGGTGGGCACGGCCGCGCCGGTCAGCAACGGGCTGAAGCCGTAGAGCCCTTGCCGCAGGGAGCCGGTGTCGACCCGCAGGGCCATGGCGGTGGCGGTACCGACGATCGCGCCGACGACCGCGCCGATGGCGACCTCCGGCGTCTTGGCCGCCACGGCGCCCCAGATGATGGCCACGATGATGAGCGCGCCGGTGATCGGGTTGTTCATGAACATGACCTGGCCCGCTCCGCGCAGGCACGCGTCGATGAACGCCCAGATGGGGTTGGTGCCCCGGTTGCTCGTACTGGTCGTCATTGTGCTCGTCCCCCGTGTGCGTGGTGCCGGTTCAGCGCCAGGAGAAGTTGGCGGGTACCTCGTGCCCGGTGACCTCCCGGCGGACCAGCGTCCAGATGTCGCGGACCCGCGCGCGTACCGGTTCGGTCTCCATACCGAGGACCTTGAAGATGAGGCCGGCGTCGTTGGGTAACACGCTGACCCCGCAGGCGGTACGCCCGTCGCCAGTGCCGTCGTAGCCGACGGGGGCCCCGGCGGCGACCCGCGCGGCGACATCGGGCGGGGTCATCAGCACGACGTTGGCCAGCACGTGGAAGGGCCCCATGACGGCCGGGCTGGCCAGCGGCCAGGACGCCGGCTGCACGACGAGGTTCTCGGCGAACAGCTCCCGCCCGTCGGGTCGCGACCCGTGCACGCTCGCGCTGTACAGGTCGTAGGCGAACAGCTCGCCGCCGCGGTGGTGCTTGCGACCGGCCAGCAGGATCTCGGCGTGCAGCGCGGTCGCGTCCGCGGCCACCCGCAGCCGGGTCCGGGCGGCGTAGCGGCTGTTGCGGTACGGAATGGTCGGGTCCGGCAGGAACTCCAGGTAGCTGCCCCCGTGCAGGGTGAAGTCCTGGGTCATGGTCGCGTAGTTGGCGTCCATCTGCTGGATCTTCGTGGCCGCCTGGGTGGTGATGTGCGCCTGCGCGCCGGGTTCCAGGGTGACGTCGATGGCGTACCGGTCGCCCTGGAGGATCCCGCCCGACGTCGAGATCATGAACACGCACGGCAGGTCGGGCATCCCCTCGTCGAAGTACAGCGCCTGCTGCACCAGCAACGGCGCGCGCCGGTGCAGGTCGACCAGCTCGGTACGCCCACCGCGCCGGGCGAAGCCCAGCCGCAGGTAGGCGTCCTTGCCGACGGCCCCGGCGGGCAGCTGCCTGGGCTGGTCCTGGTATGGCGCCAGCTGCGGCAACCCGTCGAGTTCGAAGGCGGGCGGGTCCGCCACGGCGGT
>JAEZGP010000425.1 GCA_023437285.1 Actinomycetes bacterium
GGGCGGGCACGCCGCCCGCCCCGCGCCGCTGGTGATTGAACATGTTCACTCACTGATGATCAAGACCGTTCACGGCGCACAGCCCGTACCGTTTGAACAACTGAGGGTTGTTAGGCGGCTACCGGAGGTAACCGTGAAGAACGTCTTCATCGGCCTGTGCATCGCGATCATCCTGGCCGCGTTCTTCAACGCGTCCAAGGACACCCAGGAACCCACCCCCACCTCCTGCAAAACCTCCTCCTGCTAACCCCCACCCGCTCCCCACCTCTGCGCTCCCCCTCCCCCCGCCCGGCCCGCGGTTTGGCCGGTTACGGGTGTTACGGCGATCCGGATAAGACGCGCAACCGTCCAAACAGCGGCCGGGGAGGGCGCGGTGGCGAGGAGGGTCAGGGGGTTTGGGGGTTACGGGGTTTTTGGGCGGGGATGGGCGTGATAATGGCGTCCAAGGGTGCGGTGGCGGCAGGCAGGGAGGACTGCCGCCCGTGCGGTCCCCGCCTCGCCGGTACCTGCTGGTCTTCGTAGCGGAGCGGCGCCGCGCGCCGCGCCGTGGCGCGCGGTGGCGGCGCCGCGTGCCCGGGCGGTGGTGAGTGGGGCGCGCTTGGCGACGGGTGGGCAGGACGGAGAGAGCGGGCAACGTGGCGACCGAAACGCAGCAACCGCAGACGGTCAAGCTGACGTTCTGGACCATGACCGCCATGGTGGTCGGCTCCATGGTGGGCGCCGGGGTGTTCTCGCTGCCGCGCCGCTTCGGCCAGGAGACCGGCGTCATCGGCGCGCTCGTCGCCTGGACCATCGCCGGCGGCGGCATGCTCATGCTCGCGTTCGTCTTCCAGATCCTCGCGGTACGCAAGCCGCGCCTCGACGCCGGCGTGTACGCGTACGCGAAGGCGGGCTTCGGGGAGTACCCGGGTTTCTTCTCGGCGTTCGGCTACTGGGCCAGCGCGTGCGTGGGCAACGTGACGTACTGGGTACTGATCATGTCGACGGTCGGCGCGATTTGGCCCGCACTCGGCGAGGGCAACACGATCCCGGCCCTGGTCCTGTCGACGATCGGCCTGTGGGGCTTCTTCCTGCTCATCAGGAAGGGGGTCCGGGAGGCCGCCGCCATCAACCGGATCGTCACCGTCGCCAAGCTCGTACCGATCCTGGTCTTCATCCTGATCGCGCTGTTCTACCTGGATCCCAAGGTGTTCGCCGACAACGTCAGCGGCTCGACGTACGGCACGCTGTTCGACCAGGTGCGCGGCACGATGCTGGTGACCGTGTTCGTGTTCCTCGGCGTGGAGGGCGCCAGCGTCTACTCCCGCCACGCCAAGCGCCGCGAGGACGTGGGACGCGCGACCGTGCTCGGCTTCCTCAGCGTCTTCGCCATCTTCGCCTCGGTCACCATCGTCTCGTACGGCATCCTGCCCATGGCGGAGATCGGCGCGCTGCGGCAACCGTCCATGGCGGGCGTGCTGGAGGCGGCCGTCGGCACGTGGGGCAAGGTCTTCGTCAGCATCGGGTTGATCATCTCGGTGCTCGGCGCGTACCTGGCGTGGACGCTCATGGCCGCCGAGGTGCTGTTCGTGGCCGCCAAGGACGACGACATGCCGCGGTTCCTGCGCGGGGTCAACGCCGCCGACGTACCCGTGCCGGCGCTGATCCTGTCGACGTCGCTGGCGCAGGTCTTCCTCATCGTCACGTACTTCTCCGAGGACGCGTTCAACTTCGCCCTCGATCTCACCAGCGCGCTGACGCTCATCCCGTTCCTGCTCGCCGCGGCGTACGCCGTGAAGTTGGCCCTCGGTCGCGCGGACGCGACGCGAGGGACCCGGCGGGAGCTCACCGTCGGCGTGATCGCGACCATCTACATCGCGTTCCTGCTCTTCGCCGCCGGCCTGACGTACGTCCTGGTGTCGTTCATCATCTACGCCCCCGCCACGATCCTGTTCGCGATCACGCGACGGGAGCAGGGCCGGCGCGTGTTCTCCCCCGCCGAGCTGGTGCTGTTCGTCGTCTCCCTCGTCGGCGCGATCGTCGGGATCGTGGCCATCGCCGCCGGCTGGATCAGCGTCTGACATCGTCGTCGTCAGCTCAGGAGGTCGTCGTGAGCACGCAACCCGTCTCGTCCGCCTATGGGGTCTATTCCGAGGTCGGCCGGCTGCGCAAGGTGCTTGTCTGCGCCCCCGGCCTCGCCCAGCGCCGGCTCACCCCGACCAACGCCGACGACCTGCTCTTCGACGACGTGCTGTGGGTGGAGAACGCGCAGCGCGACCACGCCGAGTTCGTCGCCATGCTGCGCGCGCGCGACGTCGAGGTGGTCGAGCTGCACGAGTTGCTGGCGCAGACCGTCGCCCTGCCCGCCGCCCGCGCGTGGCTGCTCGACCGGAAGATCAACCGGAATGAGGTGGGGCTCGGCCTCGTCGACGACACGCGGGCGTTCCTGGACGAACTACTGCCGGCCCTGCTGGCCGAATACCTCATCGGCGGGCTGGCCACCAACGACCTGCCGGCCGGCTTCCGGCCCGGGTACGTCGCCCTGGCGCGGGAGTCCACGGGCGGCCGCGAGTACCTGATGCCGCCGCTGCCCAACACCCTCTACACCCGCGACACCACCTGCTGGCTCTACGGCGGACTCACGCTCAACCCGCTGTTCTGGCCCGCCCGCCACGACGAGACCCTGCTGATGAAGGCGATCTACCTGTTCCATCCGGACTTCGTCGGGTCGAAGGTCTGGTGGGGCGATCCGGAACTGTCCTGGGGGCGGGCCACGTTCGAGGGCGGCGACATCATGCCCGTCGGCAACGGCGTGGTCCTCATGGGCATGAGCGAGCGCACCTCCCGGCAGGCCATCACGCAGGTCGCCGCCGCGCTGTTCGAACAGCAGGCGGCCGATCATGTCGTCGTCGCCGGCATGCCCAGGCTGCGCTCGGCCATGCACCTGGACACCGTGTTCACCTTCGCCGACCGCGACCTGGTCACCCTGTACCCGACGATCGTCGACGCGATCCACTCGTTCTCGCTGCGGCCGGCGGACACCGCGACCCGCGTGGAGGTCGTCGACCACGGCCCCCGCGCGTTCGTCGACGTGGTCGCCGAGGCGCTGGGCCTGCGCGAGCTGCGGGTCATCGAGACCGGCGGCGACGTGTACGCCTCCGAACGCCAGCAGTGGGACAGCGCCAACAACGCGGTCGCCGTCGAGCCCGGCGTCGTGTTCACCTACGACCGCAACACGGTGACCAACACCCTGCTGCGCCGGGCCGGCGTCGAGGTCATCACGATCGTCGGGGCGGAACTGGGCCGGGGACGCGGCGGCGGGCACTGCATGACCTGCCCCATCATCCGCGACCCGGTGACGTTCTGACAACGGTCGCGCAGGCGCCGGTCCACGCCGGCCGGCTGGCGGTCCAGCCACGGGCCGGCCACTCCCCCTGGGTCGACGACCCGGCGTGGTTCACCCGGACCGTGGCCGCGTTCCTCGACGGTCAGGCCGACCAGTCGACGCGCTCGGGCAGCTCCACCTCGCCGGCCTGCGGGTCGTAGCAGACCAGGCCGAGCTCGCCGGCCCGCCGGTAGACGAACTCGGCGACCTCCTCGAGGCGCGAC
Source organism: Actinomycetes bacterium (assembly GCA_023437285.1). GTDB lineage: Bacteria > Actinomycetota > Actinomycetes > Mycobacteriales > Micromonosporaceae > Luedemannella. The sequence continues at coordinate 3,589 of JAEZGP010000425.1, forward strand.
CAGGTGATCGGCAGGATGACGTGCGTGTCCGATTCGGCGGGCGGGGCGTCGAAGGCGTCCGACGTCGGGAACCGCGCGACGAGTTCCTCGTAGAACCGGGTGATTGCCGGGTGCGCCGAGACCGTCGAGGTGTCCGCGCGACACAGCAGCTCGTACGTGCGTCCGGCGTGGCCGGCCGAGACCGGCTCCGGCTCGTACCAGACGCCCAGGTCGAAGCTCACGGCCGCATCGTAGCCGCTGGGGTCGCGACGTCCACGAGCCCGCCGGCACGGGTTGACAGGCAAGTCGTGGCTTGCCTATTGTCGGGGCATGCCGGCCGATGACGTGTTCGTGGCGATCGGCGACGCGACGCGGCGGGCGATCCTCGACGAGCTGGCCGAGCGCGACGGGCAGACGCTGTTCGAGATCTGTGCCCGGCTGACCGCCAGGCACGGCATCGGGTCGTCGCGCCAGGCGATCTCGCAACACCTGGATGTCCTCGCCGCGGCCGGGCTCGTCCGAACTGAACGAAACGGCCGGTACAAGTTT
>JAEZGP010000483.1 GCA_023437285.1 Actinomycetes bacterium
CGCGGTGGCATACCGCGCGCCCTGACTCGTTTCCGGCGCGTTCATCGAACGCGGTAACCTTTCGGCTCGGCGCCGACCCCCCGGCGCCGCAGGGGGAGGATTCACGTGTCCGTTCGCGTGCGCGTCATTCTGCTGTCCGCCGTCGCGCTGGTGCTGGTGGTCGCCGGCATCGCCGTCGTCGCGAACAAGGCCATCGACAAGGCTGACAAGGCGATCCCGCAGACCGACCTGTTCGGTACGCCGTCGCCGTCGGCCGCCGCGCCGGCGAGCCCGACGCCCGAGCCCGGTGCCGACATCAAGGGACCGCTGGACATCCTGCTCGTGGGCATCGACTCCCGCGAGTCGATTAAGACCTGGCAGCCGCATGCCGACACGGTCATGATCCTGCACGTCACCAAGGACCTGAAGAAGGCGTACCTGACATCGCTGCCCCGCGACCTGGTCGTGCGGATCCCGGCCTTCAAGAAGGCCAACTTCCCCGGCGAGACGACCAAACTGACGCACGCGATGAGCTACGGCTCCCGGGTGCCGGGCACCAGCATCCCCAAGGTGGCGCAGGGCTTCGAGCTGCTGGCCAGGACGGTCAGCGACTACACGGGCATCAAGCGGTTCGACGCGGGCGGCATCCTGACCTTCAACGGCATCAAGGAGCTGGTGGACAGCCTGGGCGGCATCGACATCTACGTCGACCAGAAGGTGACCTCAATCCACCGCAACACCAAGGGCCAGGCACTGTCGCGCGTGGGCGGCACCCCCAAGACGTACAGGGTGGGTCAGCAGAAGATGAACGGCTGGCAGGCGCTCGACTACGCCCGCCAGCGTTACATCAGCGGCTCGGACTACGCCCGCCAGCGCCACAACCGCCAGCTCGTCAAGGCGATCATGGCCAAGCTGTTCAGCAAAGACGTGGTGACCAACCCCGCGAACATCGACAAGATCCTGAAGGCGCTGGGCAAGACGCTTACCTTCGACGGGCGTGGCCACCGGGTCGTGGACTACGCCTTCGCCCTCAAGAACCTCAAGCCGGACAACGTGACCCTCGTGGGCCTGCCGGGCAACAGCGTGATGAGTGGCGGCGGCTACCAGGGTGAGTCGCTCACCTCGATCCGCAAGAAGTACTTCGCCGCCCTGCGGGCGGACACGTTGGACCAGTTCGTCACGGCGAATCCGAAGCTGGTCAACCGGAGGTGAGCCCGCTCTCGGGGCCGGGAGCCCGGTGCGGGTCACGGCGGGACGCCTACTAGACTGGCCGAACCACGACAGGTTAGGGAGATCCACCGTGTCGAAGCTCTTCCACGTCGAGCTCGTCGCCGTCGAGGCGAAGGTCTGGTCCGGTGAGGCCGAGGCGGTCTTCGCCCGGACGACGGAGGGTGAGCTGGGCGTCCTCGCCGGTCACGCGCCGCTGTTCGGCCAGCTCGCCGCCCCCGGCCAGGTGCGCATCAAGGTTGGCAACGGCGAGGAACTGCGCTACGACGTCGACGGCGGTTTCCTCTCGGTCACCGACCACGGCGTCACCGTGCTCGCTGAAACCGCGGTGCCCGCGACCGCAGCCGCGGCGCACTGAGCGGGACGCCGATGAAGATCTTCGAGGGGGTCTGCATCGGCGTCGGACTCGCACTCCTTGCCCTGATGATCCTGTTCATCCGGCGCGAGGTCATTTCCCGCGGCGGTGGCACCATCGAGATGTACCTGCGGCTCAACACCTTTGTGCCCGAACGCGGCTGGTCGCCCGGCCTGGGCAGGTTCGCCGGCAATCAGCTGCGCTGGTACCGGATCTTCAGTTTCGCCGTGCGGCCCCGACGCGTGCTCAGCCGCGGGCAGCTCACGGTGGAGAACCGGCGGTCGCCCGAGGGTGAGGAACGCCTCGCGCTGCCGCCCGGCTACGTGGTCGTGCGGTGTGCGGGCGGCGCCGAGCCCGTCGAGATCGCCCTCGCCGAGGCGACCCTGACGGGCTTCCTGTCGTGGCTGGAGTCGGCCCCGCCCGTCAGCCGCTAGCGGTCGCGGCCGGGCACCCACAGCACGTCGCCGTCCGGGTTTGCCACCCGGGACAGGATGAACAGCAGGTCCGACAGCCGGTTGAGGTACGTCGCCGGCAGGGTCGCGGTGCGCTCCGGGTCCGTCTCGTAGAGGGCCCAGGCGCTGCGCTCCGCCCGGCGGGTGACCGTGCGGGCCACGTGCAGCAGCGCCGCGCCGGGGGTACCCCCCGGAAGGATGAACGAGTCGAGTTTGCCCACGCGGGCGTTGAACTCGTCGCACCAGCCTTCCAGCCGCTCCACGTAGGCCGGGGTGATCCGCAGGGGCGGCCACTTGGGCTCGGGCTCGATTGGCGTACTTAGATCTGCTCCCACGTCGAACAGGTCGTTTTGTACGATCCGCAGCGGGGCAATGACGTCGTCGGCCAGTTGTCCCAGAGCGAGCGCCGCGCCGATCGCGGCGTTCGCCTCATCGACGTCGGCGTAGGCGGCGATGCGCGGATCGGTCTTGGCGACCCGGCTGCCGTCACCGAGCGCGGTGCTGCCGGTGTCGCCGGTCCGGGTGTAGATGCGGGTGAGGTGGACGGCCATGGCATACAGCCTAGGGGGCGTCGCGGTGGCGGGTCAGCCGCTGGGTGCGCGACCCGGAGACGACGACCCTACGATGGGCGCCGTGGATGTCATCCGGGTCAGGGGCGGCGCGCGGCTGGCCGGTGAGGTGCCGGTCGTCGGGGCGAAGAACTCAGCTCTCAAGCTCATGGCGGCCGCGCTGCTCGCGCCGGGCCGCAGCACGCTGTCGAATGTGCCCCGGATCACCGACATGGCCCTCATGGCCGAGGTGCTGCGCCGCCTGGGCTGCCGGGTGGACGCCGTCGAGTCCGACGAGCTGGGCGTGGAGTTGGCCGTGGACGTGCCGGCCGACGGGCTCGGCGCCGAGGCCGACTACGACCTGGTGCGCCGCCTACGCGCGTCCATCTGCGTGCTGGGGCCGCTGCTGGCCCGCTGTGGCTCCGTACGGGTCGCCCACCCCGGCGGCGACGCGATCGGCTCGCGCGGGCTCGACATGCACATCAGCGGGCTCGCCCGGATGGGCGCCGAGATCAGTGGCGAGCACGGGTTCATCATCGCCCGGGCCGACCGCCTGCGTGGCGCCATGATCTGGCTGGACTTCCCCAGCGTCGGCGCCACCGAGAACCTGCTCATGGCGGCCGTCCTCGCCAAGGGCACAACCGAGATCGACAACGCGGCCCGCGAGCCCGAGATCGTCGACCTGTGCGACATGCTCGTCGCGATGGGCGCCCAGATCGAGGGCGCGGGCACCTCCACCCTGGTCGTCACGGGCGTGGACGAGCTGCGACCGGTCGCCCACCGTACGGTCGGTGACCGCATCGTGGCCGGCACCTGGGCGTTCGGCGCGGCCATGACGCGCGGGGACGTCACCGTGACCGGCATCAACCCGGCCTCGCTCGAGATCGCCCTGGACAAGCTCGCCACCGCCGGCGCCGCCATCGAGACGGGCAAGGACCATTTCAGGGTACGGATGGACGAGCGTCCCGCCGCGATCGACATCGTGACGCTGCCCTACCCGGGGTTCGCCACCGACCTGCTGCCCATGGCGATCGGCCTGGCCGCCGTGAGCGACGGCGCGTCCATGATCACCGAGAACATCTTCGACGGTCGGTTCATGTTCGTCCAGGAGGTCGTCCGCCTCGGCGCCGAGATCCGTACGGACGGCAAGCACGCCGTGGTCCGCGGCAGGGACCGGCTGTCGGCCGCCCCAGTGCGCGCCACCGACATCCGGGCCGGCGCCGGCCTGGTCATCGCGGGCCTGTGCGCCGACGGGGTGACCGAGGTGTCGCACGTGCACCACATCGACCGGGGGTACCCGGACTTCGTCAACGACCTGCACCGCCTCGGCGCGCACGTGGAGCGGGTCGTCGCCCCGCCGGAGCCCGAGTTCGGGCTGTAGCCGTCGGGCGGGAGCCCAGGTTTGGGCGGTAGCCGTCGGGCGAGAGCCCGGGTCCGGGCTGTAGTCGTCCGGCCGGGAACCCGGAGTCCTGGCTGTCGCCGTCAGGCCGGCCAGCCGACGACGCGGCGGGCCCGGAACAGGTCGGACTCGAACACCAGCACCCGTACCTGGCCGTCCGCGGCGTCCGCGGTCGTGGCGCGGATGCCGGCCTCGGCGAGCAGGCTCACGGCGGCGTGCGCCGAGTCCTCGGTTTCGGCCAGGGTGGCGACCCGCAGCAGGCCGTAGTCGTCGTGCGGCGGTAGCGCCGCCGTGGTGGCCGGCGGGTCCACCGACGCCGGCGGGTCCAGCGACGCAGGCGGGTCCAGCGTCGCCGGTGGGGCCACCGTGTCCACCGTTTCGGTGGCGGGGTCGGCCACCGCGACTTCGGCGATCCCCTCGTCGGTGCCCCCGGGTCGCGGGTCGAAGTCGTCGAGGTCGTCGGGCTCGGGCACGTCGCTGAAGGCCCACTTGAGTACCAGGGCGAGCCCGCCGACGAGGGCCAATGCCAGCAGCGGCGCGAGAAAGTAGCTCAACCCGTGCGTGAGGGGCACGCTGTCAGTGTGCCACCGCAGGTGGGAGGGGATGCCCTGAACGGGCGTTCCGGCAGGGTCGGTAGGGTCTCGGCCAGGGGTCGGGCGGGGCGGACCCGGCAGAGCCCGGCGAGCGCGGATCGTCGGCCGCGGGCCTTGCGGAGAAGTGCCCCTTTCCGGGGCGCGGTCTGCGACCCTGAGGAACGAGTAGGGGGTGCGGGATGGCAGGGCGTCTGGCGGTCGTCGGGGCCGGTCTGATGGGTTCGGGCATCGCCCAGGTGGCGGCCCAGGCGGGGTGGCAGGTGACGCTGCGCGACCTGGACGACGCGGCCACCGCGCGGGGGCTGGCAGCCGTGCGGGCGTCGCTGGAGAAGTTCGCCGCCAAGGGCACGATCGCGGCCGAGGACGTGGCCGCCGCGCTGGAGCGGATCACCACGACCACCGACCTTGACGCCGTCGCCGACGCCGACATCGTCGTCGAGGCCGTCTTCGAGCACCTGGAGCTCAAGCAGGAGATCTTCCGGGAGCTGGACCGCCTGTGCGTGGACGGCGCGGTCCTGGCGACCAACACCTCCGCCATCCCGGTCACCCAGATCGCGGCGGTGACCGCCCGGCCGGAGGCGGTCGTCGGTACGCACTTCTTCTCGCCCGTACCGATGATGAAGTTGTGCGAGTTGGTGCGCGGGTACAAGACGAGCGACGCGACGCTCGCGACCGCCCGCGCGTTCGCCGAGGAGATCGGCAAGACGTGCATCGTCGTCAACCGCGACATCGCGGGCTTCGTCACCACGCGCCTGATCACCGCGCTCGTCATGGAGGCCGTGAGCATCGTGGAGAGCGGCGTGGTCACCCCGGAGGACCTCGACACGGCGTGCAAGCTCGGCTTCGGCCACGCCATGGGCCCGCTGGCCACGACCGACCTCACCGGCGTCGACGTGCTGCTGCACGCCACGCTCAACATCCACGCCGACACCGCCGACCCGAAGTTCTTCCCGCCCGAGCTGCTGCAGCGCATGGCCGCTGCCGGCGACCTGGGCCGCAAGACCGGCAAGGGCTTCTACGACTACGGCTAGCGGCGACCCCCCACCGCCGCGCGCCGGGTAGCATCAGCTCTCGTCGATAGTGGCCGCCCGGTGAGGCGCGCGCTAGCCGATGGTGACGGTGGGGAAGGGGCGAGCGGTTGAGATTCCCGGATCCGATGTGGCCGGTGGTTGTCCTGGCGGTGATCCAGCTCGTGGACGCGGCGCTGTGTGTCAAGCCCGTGGGCTTCGTCCGCGAATGCCTGCTCGGCGTGGCGTTCCCGCAGCGCTACTGGCGCCTTCTCACGCCGCTGAAAGTCGCCGCGGCGGCCGGACTGTTGCTGGGCCTGGTCGTGCCCTACCTGGCGCTGGTGACGACGCTGGCGCTCGTCGCCTATTTCGTGGTGGCCATCAGCATGCACGTGCGGCAGCGCGACTTCGGCCGCAACCTGTTCGTCAACGCGGCCGGCATGCTGGTGATCTGCGTCGCCGTTGCCTGGCTGTCGTTCCTGAGCTGATCAGCCGTCGCGCTTGGTGGTCCAGCGGAACGTCGTCAGGCACAGGATCAGGCCCAGCACGCACCAGGCGGCCAGCACGAGGGCGACCCGGCCCAGCTCCCAGGAGCCGGCCGGTTCGCCGCCGGCCAGTTCGGCGGGCAGGAACACCGAGCGCAGGCCCTGGCAGATCCACTTGAGCGGGAACAGCGCCGCGATCTGCTGCATCCAGTGCGGCAACTGCGAGAACTCGAAGAACACGCCCGAGATGAACTGCAGGACGAGCGCGACCGGGGTGGCCACGGCTGACCCGCTGCGCGCCGTACGGGCCAGCGAGGAGAACGCGATGCCGCACAGGGTGCACGCCGTGACGCCGAGCAGGCTGACCCAGCCGAACGTGAACCACCGCTGCGCGTCGGCGGGCAGCCGTACGCCGTAGAACGCGACCGCGAACACCAGCAGCACCACGGTCAGCAGCGCCGAGACGGCCAGCACCATGAGCACCTTGCCGACGAAGTACACCGCCGGCGGCATGGGCGTACCGCGCAGCCGCTTCAGCTCGCCACGGTCGCGCTCCATGGGGATCTGGATGGCCAGGTTCTGAAAGCCGGTGGCCATGAGGCCGGCGCCGATCATGCCCACCACGAAGTACTGCGTGAACGGCACGCCGGGGGAGATGTCCCAGTCGAAGATCGATCCGAAGACCACGATCATGAGTACGGGGAACAGCACGGTGAACACGACGGCCTCGCGGCTGCGCAGGAACCGGATGATCTCCGCGCGCCCCTGCCGCAGGCCCAGCGCCGGCAACGTCAGCTCGCTCATTGGTCCCCGCCGATCATGTCGAGGTAGATCTCCTCCAGGGTGGGCCGGGTGACGCTCAACCCGGGGATCTCCGCGCCGCCGAAGCGCGACACGAGCTGGCGGACGAACGCCGTGGGGGTGTCGGTCTGCGCCGACCGTGGCCCGTCGGGCTCGATCCAGGAGACCGTCGCGGCGGCCTGGGCCCGCCCACCCAGCTCGGCCGGCGGGGCCACGGCCACGACCCGGCCGCCGGCGATCCCGCCGCCCCGGTCGGCGAGCGCCTCCGCCTCGTCCAGGTAGTGCGTGGTGAGCAGGATCGTCGTGCCGGCCGCCGCGAGGTCGCGCACCAGCGCCCAGAACTCGCGCCGCGCCTGCGGGTCGAAGCCCGTGGTCGGCTCGTCGAGGAAGAGCAGCTCGGGGCGGCCGATGATGCCCAGCGCCACGTCGAGACGCCGGCGCTGGCCGCCCGACAGGGTGTGCGCGGCGGCGCGCGCCTTGGCGGTGAGGCCCACCCGCTCCAGCACGGCCGCCGGATCGTCCGCGTTCGGGTAGTAGCCCGCGAACAGCCGCACCAGCTCGCCGACGCGCAGGTTGTCGAACTGGTTGGTGCTCTGCAGCACGATGCCGACACGCGCGCGCCAGGCCGCGTCGGCCCGGGCCGGGTCGACGCCGAGGACGCTGACCTCGCCCGCGTCGCGGCGCCGGTAGCCCTCCAGGATCTCCACCGTCGTGGTCTTGCCGGCGCCGTTCGGCCCGAGCAGCGCGAACACCTCGCCCTTGTCGACCGTGAGGTCCACTCCGGCGACCGCCTGCTGCTCGCCGTACGCCTTGCGCAGGCCCACCACCGCGATGGCGGCGTCAGAACTCATGGCGTCCACTATGTCGGAGCGGACCGACAGCCGTTCGCCGGGGCTACCGCACCGGGCGGCAGCGGCGCCGGGGCTACCGCACCGGCGGCAGCGGCAGCGTGGGATCCGGCTCGCGGACGCCGGCCCGGCGGGCCCGTTTCTCCGCCCGCCGCCGGCGCAGCTTGCGGAACATGGCCCAGAAGAACCAGACAAAAACGATCAGAACAACAATAACGAGTACGGGCAGGATGATCGCGATCAGCGACAGTGAGGCGCTCGCCACATCCTCGACCGTGCTCGCCACCGGGGCGCCCGCGCCGCCGGTCGACAGGTTCACCACCGGCCGGATCGCGGCCTTGGCGCCGTGCACGACCAGTGAGATCACGATGCCCGCGACGACCGGTACCCACTGGTTGCTGCCGAAGAAGTCGCCGGGGTTGTCCACGGTGACCGCGTCCGAACTGGACGTCGCGCCGAAGGCCAGGCCGCCGGCGGTGGGCCGGACCACGGTCTGGACGACGTCGTTGATGTGGTCGACGACCGGGATCTTGTCGGCGACGAACTCGATGAGCAGCAGGACCGTCAGGATGCCGAGCACCCAGCCGTTCTCCAGCCAGTTCCATGATCCGGGCAGGTTGATCAGGCCGGTGAAGCGACCGAGGAGGCCGACGGCGAGCAGGGGGATGTACGCGTTCAGGCCGGCCGAGGTGGCCAGCCCGACTCCCGTCAATGTCTCCAGCACGTACCAAGCATGACACTTGCTCGCAAAGCGTGCCGGGCCCTGGCCGCTGGCCAAGGCCCGACCTCAGCTCAGGACACCCACTTGATCGTCCGTACGGGGTACTCCTCGCGCACGTACCCGGTACCGTCCTGGACCCACAGGACGAGCTTCATCCGGTACCCGTAGAACCTGTAGGCCGACGTCGAGACGCACTGCCCGTTGGCGCCGTTGGCGTCCTCCACCCGGGCCACCACCGACCAGGCGCCGCTGTTGTTTTCCCAGGACAGCTGCGCGACGGCCCGCCGGCCGTCCTTGACTGTGTCGCACACGCGCAGCGTGCCCCACTCGGCGTCGGGTCCGGTCGGGTAGGTGAACGTCGCGGTCGCGTACCCGTTGTTGGCGCTGATCGTGGCCGTCGCCGCGGCCGCCGGGCTCTGCAGGCCCACCACCAGGGCGACCGCCAGGGCCAGCACGCCGGCCGTCCGTCGGAGCGTCATGTTCTTCC
>JAEZGP010000189.1 GCA_023437285.1 Actinomycetes bacterium
CCCCCGGCCCCCCCCCCGCCCCCGCGAGCCTCGTTGTCGTACGGAAACTAGTGGATCAGCACCGGGGCGGGCGCCGCCTCGCCGTCGGCCGGCGGTCCCACCGGCGGCGGCGTGGTCTTGCGGCGCGGCAGGAAGAACGCCGGGATGAGGCACGCCACGATGAGCACGAGCGCGATCAGGTACGTGTGCCCGAACGCGTCCGCGAACGCCGACTTGCCGGCCTCCACGGCACCCGGCGGCAGCTGGTCGGCTGGCACGACGCCCTGCAGCACGCCGCCGTAGAGCTTCGCGGGCTCGCTGGACAGCACCGCGTTCGTGAAGATCACGGACATGGTGGCCGTGCCGATGGACCCGGCGGTCTGCTGGACGATGTTCATCATCGTCGAGCCGCGGGCGACCTGCTGCTGGGTCAGGCTCGCCATGGCCGCCGACATGGTCGGCATCATGGTGAGGCCCATGCCCATGCCCATGACGAACAGCGCGCCGAGCAGCAGCCCGTACGACGAGTCGGCGGCCACCTGCGTGAACACGGCCATCCCGGCGGCGATGATGAGGATGCCGGTGAGCACCAGCTTGCCCGGACCCATCTTGTCGGTCAGGCGACCGCCGATCGGCATGGTGAGCATGGCACCCAGGCCCTGCGGCGCGAGCAGCAGGCCGGTGTGCAGGGTGTTCTCGCCGCGCACCTGCAGGAAGTAGCTCGGGAACAGCAGCATGCTGCCCATGAACGCGACCGTGAACAGGGTCATCGTGATGACCGCGATCGTCAGGTTCCGGTTCTTGAACAGGGTCAGGTCGATGAGCGCGTGCGTCTTGCGCAGCGCGTGCAGCACGAAGGCGACGATCAGTACGAGGCCGACGATCGCGGGTACGAGCACCTTGGCGTGGGCGACCGTGCCCTCCTCCGGGATGGAGGACACGCCGTAGAGGAACAGCGCGAGGCCCGGCGACAGCAGCAGCATGCCGACGAAGTCGAACGACTCGCTCGGGTGCGGCTTGTCCTTCGGGAGCACCCGGAAGGCCGCGAAGAAGGCGATGATGCCGATCGGCAGGTTGATCAGGAAGATCCACTCCCAGCTGGCGACGTCGACCAGCCAGCCGCCGAGGATCGGCCCGCCGATGGGGCCGAGCAGCATCGGTACGCCGAGGACGGCCATGACCCGGCCGATCCGGTCGGGACCGGCGGCCCGCGTCATGATCGTCATGCCGAGCGGCATGAGCATGCCGCCGCCGAGGCCCTGCAGCGCGCGGAACGCGATCAGCGGGCCGATGTCCCAGGCTAGGGAGCACAGCACCGAGCCCGCGACGAAGAGAGCGATCGACGTCAGGTAGAGCCGCTTGGTGCCGAACCGGTCGGCGGCCCAGCCGGTGACCGGGATCACAGTGGCGAGGGCCAGTGTGTAGGCGGTCATCGTCCAGGCGGCGGTGGCCGGCGTCGTGTGGAACTCGCGCTGGAAGGTGGGCAGCGCGACGCTGACGACGGTCACGTCGAGGATCGCCATGATCGCACCGATCACGACCACACCTGCGACTTTGAGGACGCCGCTGTCTAGCTTGTCGGACGATGAGCCCGTGGCCGCGGATGCGGACATGCGAGGGTGCTCCTCAGGTGAGGGAAGACAGAAGACCCGGCGATGCTAGCTTCTGCCCGACACGCCCTCAAAGCGCTTTACAAGCTGGTTACCTGCACTGTTGCGTGCCTCACGTCGCCGGTCATCGATAGGCGGCGAGGAGATCCTCCGGACCCACCCACGGCACGTCGAGGCCGGTCGCGACGCCGGCCCGCGCCACGGCCAGCAGCGGCGTGGTGCCGTCCGCGCCGGGCAGCCGGTCGCGGTGCGTCAGCAGCCGGCCGAGGTCGTGTCCGTCGAACGGGCGCCGTTCGAGCCACTTGATGGACCCCACGAAGGTGACGCGCCGCGCCACGGGCTCCCGGTCCGCGCCGACCAGGTCGATCTCCGGGTCGTTCGTCCGGGTCCAGTACCCGCCGACCACGGCGGTGTCGGCCGGCAGGCGACCATCCGGCAACCGGCGCAGGGCCTCCCGGACGACCGGCTCGATGGCCCGGCCGCGCCACGACGACCACTGGGTCCGGATCCGGTCGAGCACGAGGTCGCCGCGGCCCCGCTCGATCTGGGGCAGGTACGGCCCGAGCAGCGCGAGCCAGAACCGCAGGTGCGGGTCGGCGACCACGTACCGGGTCTCCCGGGAGGGCTGGGTGGACAGCGGGGTGAGCGCGTCGACGACCCGCTTGGCGGTCAGCAACTGCAACGCCCGGCTCAGCGACGCCGGTGCGAGCCCGCCGGCCGCCCGGGCGATGAGCGAGAAGCTGCGCTCGCCCGCGCCGATCGCCCCGAGGACCACGCGGGCGTGCGAGTCCGGCGGGAACTCCGCCGCGAGGGCCCGCTCGCCGCTGACCAGCAGCGCGGACGTCGGGTCGGGGACGGCGTCGGCGAGGTAGTCGAGCACGCGACGCCCGGCCGGCCACTCGTCGAGCACCAGCGGCAGACCGCCGGAGACGAGGTACGCGTCGAACGCGTCCTCGGCCGGCAGCTCCAGCATTTCCGCGATGTCGGCGGGGTCGAGGGGCGGGACGACCATCTCGGTGGCCCGCTGGTGGAACGGTCGCCCGTACTCGTTGAGGGCCTCCATCATGGCCAGGTCGGAGCCGACACAGATCAACAGGACGGGCCGGCGGGACAGTTCGCGGTCGAAGATCTTCTGCAGGCTGCCCTCGAAGCCCGCGTCCGTGGCCATCAGGTACGGCATCTCATCCAGCACGACCACGCTGGGCTGGTCCGCCGGCAGCGCCGCGGCGAGCAGGGTCAGGGCCGCGTCCCAGGTCTGTGGCGCCTGGCCGGCGAAGGTCGCGGCGGCCGGCAGGTCGCAGGACTGTGCGGCCTGCGCGAACAATCGCAGCTCGGCCTGGGCGGTCGGCTGCGCGGAGGCGGTGAAGAACAGCGAGGGCACGCCGGCCCGCTCGATGAACTCCTCCACGAGGCGCGACTTGCCGACCCGCCGGCGCCCCCGCATGAGGATGGCCCGGCCGGGGCGACCGGCCCGGCCGCCGGCGCGCACCCGGGCAAGCATGGCGTCCAGCGCGGCGATCTCCCGTTGCCGGCCGACGAATCCGTCCACGGACGAAGACTATCACCGCTGATACTATCGGCAGCGATAGTCTTGGGTTTGGAAGTCAGGCGACCAGCAGGCCGCGGGCGGCGAAGCGGTCGCGCGTACCGGCGATCAGCTCGTCCGTCGGGGGCTCGGTGTCCGCGAGCCGGTAGTCCAGGCCCAGGCCGGCGTACTTGGCGGCGCCGAGTCGGTGGAACGGCAGCACCTCGACGCGCTCCACGGTCGGCAGTCCCGCCACGAAGTCGGCCACCCCCTCGACGACCTCCGGCGCGTCGGTCAGGCCCGGCACCAGCACGAAGCGGATCCACATCGGCATGCCGCGCGCCGCCAGCCGCCGGGCGAAGCGCAGCGTCGGGGCCAGCGGGCGGGTGGTCAGCTCGCGATAGCGCGCCTCGCCCCACGACTTGATGTCCAGCAGCACGAGGTCGGTCGCGTCGAGCAGCGCGTCGTCGGCGCGGGCGCCGAGGTAACCCGAGGTGTCCAGCGCGGTATGCAGACCGTCCTGCTTACACATACTCAGCAGCGCGCTCGTGAACCGCGGCTGGAGCAGCGGCTCCCCGCCGGTCACCGTCACCCCGCCGCCGGAGGTCGCGATGAAGTCCTCGTACTTCTCGATCTCCAGCATCAGGTCGCCCACGGTGCGCCGGGTGCCCGACCGCATGGTCCACGTGTCCGGGCTGTGGCAGTACGCGCACCGCAGCGGGCAGCCCGCGAGGAACGCCGCGAACCGGACCCCCGGCCCGTCCACTCCTATGGACACGTCCCAGGAGTGGACGGACCCGGTGACCTCAGAGAGCGCCATGGAAGGTCCGCGAGATCACGTCGCGCTGCTGCTCGCGGGTGAGCCGGACGAACGTCACCGCGTACCCCGAGACCCGGATCGTCAGCTGCGGGTAGTCCTCGGGGTGGGCAATCGCGTTCTCCAGCGTCGCGCGGTCGAGCACGTTGACGTTCAGGTGGAACCCGCCGGCCTTCGCGTACCCGTCGAGCACGCCGACCAGGTTGCCGATCCGCTCGTCGCGGGTGTGCCCCAGCCCGTCCGGGGTGACCGTGGCGGTCAGCGAGATGCCGTCGCGGGCACTGTCGAAGGGCAGCTTCGCCACCGACAGGGCCGCCGCCACGAGGCCGTGCTGGTCGCGGCCGTTCATCGGGTTCGCGCCAGGCGCGAACGGCTCCCCCGCGCGACGTCCGTCGGGCGTGTTGCCCGTGTGGCGGCCATAGACCACGTTGGAGGTGATGGTGAGTACGGACAGGGTGGGCTCGGCCCCCCGGTACGTGCGCTGGCGCTGCACCCGGTTCATGAACGCCTCGACCAGCCACACCGCGATCCGGTCGACCCGGTCGTCGTTGTTGCCGAACGTCGGGAAGTCGCCCTCGACCGCGAAGTCCGTCGCCAGGCCCGACTCGTCGCGTAGCACCTTCACCCGGCCGTACCGGATCGCCGACAGGCTGTCCACCGCCACCGACAGGCCGGCCAGGCCGGTCGCCAGGAAGCGGTGCACCGGGTAGTCGTGCAGCGCCATCTCCAGGCGCTCGTACGCGTACTTGTCGTGCATGTAGTGGATGATGTTGAGCGCGTCCACGTACGTGCGGGCCAGCCAGTCCAGCGTGTGCTCGAAGGCCGCCACCACCTCGTCGTAGTCGAGGTACTCCCCGCCGACCGGCGGCGTGCGCGGCGCGATCTGCAGGCCGGTCAGCTCGTCGCGGCCGCCGTTGATCGCGTACAGCAGGGCCTTCGCGACGTTGGCCCGCGCGCCGAAGAACTGCATGTCGCGGCCGACCCGCATCGCCGACACGCAGCACGCGATGGCCGTGTCGTCGTCGAAGCGCGGGCGGATCAGGTCGTCGGACTCGTACTGGATGGCGCTCGTGTCCAGCGACACCTGCGCGCAGAACCGCTTCCAGCCCTCCGGCAGGCCCGGCGACCAGAGCACGGTCAGGTTCGGCTCCGGCGCGGCACCCAGGTTGTAGAGGGTCTGCAGGAACCGGAAACTCGTGCGGCTCACCAGCGTGCGGCCGTCGGAGCCCATGCCGCCCAGGCACTCGGTCACCCAGGTCGGGTCGCCGGAGAACAGCTCGTCGTACTCGGGGGTGCGCAGGAAGCGGATGATCCGCAGCTTGATGACGAAGTCGTCGATCAGCTCCTGCGCCTGCGTCTCCGTGAGAGTCCCGGCGGCGAGGTCGCGCTCCAGGTAGATGTCGAGGAACGTCGACACCCGGCCCAGGGACATCGCGGCGCCGTTCTGCTCCTTCGTGGCACCCAGGTAGGCGAAGTACAGCCACTGGATGGCCTCGCGGGCGTTGGTGGCCGGTCCGGAGATGTCGAACCCGTACGACTCGGCCATGGTCTTGAGGTCGGCCAGGGCACGGATCTGCTCGGCCAGCTCCTCCCGGTCGCGGATGACGTCCTCGGTGGACGGCACGTCGTCGAGGCGCCCGCGCACCTCGCGCTTGTCGGCGATCAGCCGGTCCACGCCGTAGAGCGCGACCCGGCGGTAGTCGCCGATGATGCGGCCCCGGCCGTACGCGTCCGGCAGGCCCGTGATGATGTGCGACCGGCGGGCGGCCAGGATCTCCGGCGTGTACGCGTCGAACACACCCGCGTTGTGCGTCTTGCGGTGCTGGGTGAAGAACGCCTTCAGGACCGGGTCCAGCTCGTACCCGTAGGCCTTGAGGCTGACCTCCACCATGCGCAGGCCGCCGGCGGGCATGATGGCCCGCTTCAGCGGCGCGTCGGTCTGTAGCCCGACGATCAGCTCCTGCTCGCGGTCCAGGTACCCCGGAGCGTGCGAGGTGATCGTGGACGGCGTGTACTTGTCGACGTCGTAGACGCCGCGGGCACGCTCCTCGACGAACATCTCGCGCAGCTGGCGCCAGAGCGCCTGGGTGCGTTCCGTGGGCCCGGCCAGGAAGCCCGCGTCTCCGGTGTACGGCCGGTGGTTGGCCCGGATGAAGCCGGCCACGTCGATCGCGTCGCGCCAACCCGTCCCGGTGAAGCCGCGCCATGCGCCCACAGTGTCCATGTTTCCTCCCTCACGCTCCTGGATCCAGCATCCCGAAATCGGGCAGACAGCGCGTAGGGGCGGAAGTCCCGGGACTATGTGCTGGTGGTCCTCGCCACCTCCGACACCATGATCTGGCCCAGGCGGTCCGGGCCCGGATAGGTCGGCACGGGGACGACGACGACCGGACAACTCGCTATCCGTAGGCACTCCTCACTGACGGAGCCGAGCACGGCCCGGTACAGCCGGTTGTGGCCGTGACTGCCGACCACCAACATGTCCGCGTCGGCCGCCACCCTCGTGAGAACCCTCGCCGGCCGACCCTCGATCGCCTCCAACGCCAGCGGCGCGCCGGGAAAGTCGCGCAGGGAACGCACCGCGTCGGCGAGCGCGGCCTCCGCGTCCGCCCGTACGGTGTCCATGCCCGGCCCGGACAACAGCGCGGATTCCGTGGCACCCCAGTACCAGACGGTGACGGCCCGTACCGTGCCGCCCACCCGGGCCGCGTGCTCGACCGCCCACTGGAACGCCCGACGGCCACCCTCGGAGCCGTCGACACCGACAACGATCCGATACGTAGCGCCCATCTGCTCCTCCTTCGGTTCGTCGGTGTGCTGGGCGGACGCGGGGCCGGGTCTTCGTCGACGCCGGCTCGCACCGCGTCCGCCCAGATGACCGCGTCGCGCCGGCCCAAGAGTGCGCGCGGTCTACCTCTAGTCAGCTTGACGGCTCGCCCGATCGGCAGGGCCGAAAGTCCCGCCCCATGGTCCCGGTCTAGTGGGGCCGCACAGCACTAACTAGATCGATGCGACAGGCGTCAACTAGTGGTGTCAACACAACGAAGGGAAGTGACTACAGTGACCGCGCTGCAAACCCCCCACATCGCGGTTGTCCACCGGACAACCAACGCGGCCGCGGTGCCAACAGTCGCCGTGGAGACCGTCGCTCAGAAGGCCACCCGGTACGTCTTTGCAGGGCTCCGCATCGCCCTCGGCTGGATCTTCCTCTGGGCGTTCCTCGACAAGCTGTTCGGCCTCGGCCACGAGACAGCGGCCGCCAAGGCCTGGATCAACGGCGGCAGCCCGACGACCGGCTTCCTCGCCAAGGGCACCGCCGGCCCGTTCGCCGAGTTCTACCAGGGCCTCGCCGGCGCCGCCTGGGCCGACTGGCTCTTCATGGCCGGCCTGCTCGGCATCGGTGTCGCCCTCATCGCGGGCATCGGCATCCGGGTCGCGGCGGTCGCGGGCGGCCTCCTGATGGTCCTCATGTGGACCGCGGTCCTGCCCCCGGCGAACAACCCCTTCATGGACGACCACCTGATCTACGCCGGTGTCCTCGCGGCCCTGGCACTGGTCAAGGCCGGCGACACCCTCGGCCTCGGCAAGATCTGGGCCAGCGTCCCCCTGGTGAAGCGGGCCCCCTGGTTGAAGTGATCCACCCTCGAACGACAAGGGACGCGGCTCGCGCCGCGTCCCTTCTGCGTGTTCCGGCAGGCCAGCGACGGCGGGCCTGCGCGTAACGCCCGGAGTGAGGCAGGCTGGGCCGATGATCGACGCACTGTCTCCGTCCGGGCTGCACCGGCTGCACGAGGCCATGGCGGACCGGGTCGGCCGCGGCGAACTGCCGGGCCTGGTCACGCTGCTGGCTCGCGGCGACGAGGTGCACGTGGACGTCATCGGCACCCACGACGTCGACGGTGCGACCCCGATGTCGCGCGACACGTTGTTCCGGGCCGGCTCGCTCACCAAGCCGATGCTGGCCGCGGTCACCCTGATGCTGGTCGAGGACGGCGTACTCGACCTCGCCGAACCCGTCGACCGGCTGCTGCCGGAACTCGCCGGCCGCCGGGTCCTGGCCCGGGTGGACGGGCCGCTCGAGCAGACCGTGCCCGCGCACCGACCGGTGACCGTGGAGGATCTGCTCACCTTCCGGATGGGCTTCGGCATCATCACCGAGCCGGAGGTCAACCCGCCGTACCCGATCGTGCGGGCCGCGGAGGCGCTGCGGCTGGCCCTGGCGGCACCCGACCCGCGCACGCCGTACCCGCCCGACGAGTGGATCAAGGCGTTCGCGACGCTGCCGCTGATGTACCAGCCCGGCGAACGCTGGCAGTACAACGCGGGCTCGCTGGTGCTCGGCGTGCTGGTCGCCCGGGCCGCGGGCCGGCCGCTGGACGAGGTGCTCGACTCGCGGCTCTGCGCACCGCTGGGCATGGCCGACACCGGTTTCTGGACCACCAACGTCACCCGCCTGCCCGGGCACTACCAGACCGGCGCGGACGGCAGCGGGCTGAGCCGGCACACCGCGACACCCGCGGCGGACTGGACCCGTCCACCGGCCTTCCCGTCCGGCGCCGGCGGGCTGCTGACCAGCGCGGACGACCTGCTGGCCTTCGCTCGCCTGCTGCTTGCCGGCGGCGTGCACCGCGGCCGGCGGCTGCTGTCGGCGGAGTCGGTGGCGCGGATGACCACGAACCAACTCACCCCGCAGCAGATCGCCACCGCCGGCATGCTGCTCGACGGTCAGGGCTGGGGTTACGGCATGGCCGTGGCCGTCGCACCCGACGAGGTCAGCGCGACGCCGGGCCGCTACGGCTGGGACGGCGGCTACGGCACCACCTGGTACACCGACCCGGACCGCGGCCTCATCGCGATCGCCCTGACCCAGACCACGGACTTCCTGTTCAACGGCGGCCGCGACGAGTTCCTCCGGCTGGCGTTCGCGGCGGCCGGCTGAACGGCGGTCGACTGAGCACCTCCGAGCAACCGAAGAGCGCCGCCCGCCAGGGATGCTGGCGGGCGGTGCTCGTGCCGGATGAGGTCAGGCAGCCTGCACGAGGGCCGTGTCGAGGACCTCGGCGAGCGGGCGGCGCGACGTCGGGGTGCCCGGCAGGCCATAGCCCGTACGCAGCAGGATGCGCGGGGAGCCGCTGCGCCGCAGGCCCAGGCGCAGCTGTTCGCGGATGGCCGGCACGTCGATCGGTTGCGAGAACAGCGACGTGCTCAGCCCGTTCGCCGTCGCGGTGAGCAGGACCCGTTGCAGGGCCTGCCCGGCCACGAGGTCGTCGACGGGCAGGTCGCCGTGGGCGCCCAGCACCGCGACCAGCGGGTCGGTCTCGAACGGCCGGCTGACCGGCCGGGGCGGTCCGCCGAAGTCGCGAGTCACCAGCAGGTCCCCCGGGGTGGGGGCGGGTCCGCCGGCGCTGCTGGGTACGCCGTCGGGCTCGGTGTCGCCGCGGCGGGTCCAGGTGGCGAGTTCATGCCGGTACGCCTCGTCGGTGTTGAGCAGCCCGTCGGCGGCCCGGACCAGTTCGGCCACCATCTCCAACGCCGCCGGGCCGATCATGAGATCGAGCCAGGCGCCCTCGTCCCGGGCCGCCTGCACGAGGCGGGTACGCAGGTCGGGTGCCACGTACGTGGCCAGGAACGGCTGGCGGTTGCTGTGCCGGCGCGCGATGGCGGCGTACAACGTCTCCTCCCGCCACGTGGGCCGTGCCCGACCGACCACCTCGACCCGCGCGAGCAGGCTGTGGTCGCTACGGTCTGGCAGCAGCTCGTACGCCACCTCAAAACCCTGGTGGGCCAGGCCCAACCGCAGGTTGAGCAGGGCGGCGCCGCAGGACAGGCGCAGCGCGTAACCGTCCGGGTCGCTGGCCGGCAGCTGCCGGGAGAGGTCGGCGTAGAGGTCGACCGCCCGGTCGCGCAACCGGAAACGCCACGGCTGGGTGTTGTGTAGGGAGGGCGCCCGCACCGCCGCCTCGACGGCGGCGATGAGGTCGGTCCGGTCTACGACTGGATTGGTCATCCGTTCACGATCCCGTGCCGGGGCGCCCAGGATCAGGGCCGTTAGGCCCGGTCCGGTGGGACTGAGCGCACAATGGCGACCGGGCACTCCGCGTGGTGCACCAGGGCCTGGCTGACGGAGCCCAGCAGGAGGCCCCGGAAGCCGCCCCGACCCCGCGATCCGACTACGACCAGCGAGGCGTGCGCACTCGTGTCGATCATCTCGGCCTCGGCGTCGGCACTGTGGGTCAGCCGCGTCTCGACGGCCACCTGCGGGTACTCGTCGGCGTAGCCGGCGACCGCCTCGGCCACGATAGTGGCGGCCTGCTTCTCCAACGCGACGGGGTCGACCTGGCCGTCGCCGGCCGCGTAGTCCGGCGCCCACCACACGTGCTGGACCACGAGCGGCACCCGACGGGTGGCCGCCTCGGCGAACGCGAAGCCCACCGCCGCCGTACTGATCTCGGACCCGTCGACGCCCACGACCACGGGCAGGCCCGGATGGGGGCGCTCGCCCGCGTCCGCCGGACGCACCACGATCACGGGACTCTTCGCGTGGGCGGCCACCTGCGACGAGACCGAACCGAGCAGCAGCTCGGCGAACCCGCCGCGACCCCGGCAGCCGACGATCAGCAGCCGTGCCGACTCGCTGGCGGCGATCAGCGTGCCCGACGGATTGCCCGCGACCACCTGGGTCACGACCGTCAGGTCGGGGTGTTCGCGGCGCAGGTTGTCGGCCAGTTCGGTGAGCAGTTCCTCGCTCGCGGCGCGCCATTCGTCGACGCCGTGCGCGTACGGGGCGGCCATGCCGACCGCGGGGGCAAGCTGCATGACGTGCAGCAGGCACAGGGGCTGCCCGTACCGGACGGCGGTCTCGGCCGCCAATTCGGTCGCGGCCTGCCCGGACGGCCCGCCGTCCACTCCAACAACGACCCCGGTGAACGCCTCGGACATACCACGGCTCCTCTCGTGCTGATCTCCCTACCGTCGCAACGACCGAGCCGGGTGAACAGGGTCAGAGGTCCCGAAGCGGCGCCGACCAGCACAGGGTCGTCCCAGAGCCCGGGGCCGACGTCACCTCGAACTCGCCGCCGAGACGCTCGGCCCGCTGCCGCAGGTTCGCCAGGCCGCTGCGCTCGTCCAGCTCAGCGATACCTACCCCGTTGTCGGTCACGGTCAACACCACGCGTCCCGCGCGTACGACCAAATGAATCTTGACGTACGTGGCACGAGCGTGTTTCACGGCGTTGGACAGCCCTTCGCGCAGGGCGGCGAGCAGGTCGGCGCGCGCGTCCTCGGTGACGGCGCTGTCGATCGGGCCGTCGAGGACGAGTTCGGGCCGGAAGCCCAGGGAGGCCGCCGCCGCGTCGGCCTGGGCCCGGACCTCGCCGCGCAGGTCCGCCGGCGACGGGGAACGCAGCTCGAAGATCGCGGACCGGATGTCGCGGATCGTGGTGTCGAGGTCGTCGACGGCGGCGCTGATCCGCGACCCCACCTCGGGACGGGCGAGCCGGGCGGCGGACTGCAGTTGCAGGCCGGTGGCGAACAGCCGCTGGATCACCACATCGTGCAGGTCGCGGGCGATGCGCTCGCGGTCCTCCAGCACCACGAGCATCTCCCGTTCCTCGTGCGCGCGGGCCCGCTCCAGCGCCAGCGCCGCCTGGTCGGCGAACGTCACCAGCAGCGTGGTGTCGACCTCCGTGTCGACGGCCGTCCCGCCGGGGGCGTGCGCCACGGCGAGGACGCCGAGGACGCTGCCGCCCACGGCCAGCGGGGCGAGCAGCGTCTCGCCGCCGCTGACCTCCTCGGGCCATTCGGCCGCCGCGGCCAGGTCGGGCACGACGACCGGTCGGCGGCTGGTGATGACCTCCTCCAGCGCGGTGCCGGCCACGGCGAGTTCGGCGCCGGCGAGCGCGTCGTCGGCCGGGTCGGCCACCTCGACGGTGAGGTCCTCGCCGTCGTCGCCGAGCAGCAGGATCAGCACCCGTTCGGCCCCGGACACCTCCCGCGCGCGGCGGGCCACGAGCCGCAGCGCCTCGGTGCGCCGTACGTCCCCCAGGAGCAGGTTGGTGATCTCGGCGGTGGCCTCCAGCCAGCGCTGCCGCCGGCGCGCCGAGGCGTACAGGCGGGCGTTCTCGATCGCCACGCCGGCCGCCGCCGCGAGCGCCACGACGATCTCCTCGTCGTCGGCGGTGAACTCGTCCGCGTCGCGCTTCTCGGTCAGGTACAGGTTGCCGAACACCTGGTCACGGATGCGTACCGGGACGCCGAGGAAGCTTCGCATCACCGGGTGGTTGGGCGGGAACCCGTATGACATCGGGTGCTGGCTGATGTCCGCGAGCCGCACCGGCTTCGGGTCGGTGATCAGGAGGCCCAGGATGCCGCGACCCGTGGGCAGGTCACCGATGCGCCGGTGCTCCTCGGCCGTCACGCCGTCGGTGATGAACTCCACCAGCCGCCGGTCCGGCCCGATCACGCCCAGCGCGCCGTACTTCGCGTTGACCAGGCGACACGCGGCGATCGCGATGCGGTGCAACGTACTGCGCAGGTCCAGGTCCGTGCCGATGCCGACGACGGCCTCCAGCAGCGCGGACAGCCGCTCCCGGCCGGCCATCACCTCGCCGACGCGGGTCAGCAGTTCTTGCAGCAGCTCGTCGAGGGCAACCTGCGACAGGCCGCCCAGCGGCGGAGCGTTCCAGAAATCGTCAGGCTGAGCGGATGCGGCCACGCCCGGATCATAGCCAGCGGCGCTACCCGAACACGGCGCCGGTCGTCTCGCCCTTCGGGGAACCACCCAGGCAGTGGACCAGAACCGTGTACGCGTCGACGTCGATGGCCTGCGCCTCCCGCTTCCAGCCCTTCGTCGCGCCGGGGTCGCGGCTGCGCTCCGCCAGCCTCGCCGCCGAACAAGCGGCCTTGATGTCGGGCCGGTCCAGGAGAGCGGCCAGGTCCTCGTCATTGTTCGCGTCGGCCGGCAGGGGCACGGCGGCGAACGTCTCCCAGAAATGGGGCTCGGCACACTTGGCCACGCGCGGTTTGATCGCGTTCCCGCTGATCCGCACCAGACCGTGCCAGCACATCGGCTTCGTCGGGCACAGCGCGTCGCCGCACTCCGCGAAGCCCGGCGGGATCGGCTTGGCACCCCCGCCCGAGCTGGTCGCGCCAGGACCGGCGGCACCCGATCCGTCGTCGGGCCGCGACTCCCAGACGAGAAAGCCCACCGCCGCGACGACAACGACAAAAACACTCGCGAGTACGAGCACCAGCCGGCGATTCGCGTCGCCCCCGGCCGGCTTCTGCTCCGAGCCATGGCGCTCGTGCGGCCGACCGGGCGGCGGCGTGTCACGCGACTGGGCCGGCCAACCGGGCTGCGCCGGGC
>JAEZGP010000210.1 GCA_023437285.1 Actinomycetes bacterium
ATGCGGGCAGTGTGGCAAGGCGGACGCAGGTGGCGCCATCGGCAAACCGGTCGTGGACCGGTGGGGTGCCGGGGCAGCCCACTGCGGTCCACGACCGGTGAGGTACTACGAACTCAGACCGCCGTGCAGCTCGGGGTCGGCGCCGCGTTGGTGCCGTTCCAGCTGCCGATGAAGCCGAACTCGGTGGCAGCACCCGCGCCGAGGCTGCCGTTCCAGGCCGCGTTCGTGGCGGTGACCGAGGAGCCGCTCGACGTGACCGTCGCGCTCCACGCCTGGGTCACCGTCTGGCCGTTGGCGAACGTCCAGGTGACGGTCCAGCCCGAGATCGCCGCGCCGCCGGCGGTGACCTTCACGGTGCCCTGGAAGCCGCCCGGCCACGAGTTCGAGACCGAGTACGTCGCGGTGCAGGTCTTCGTCCCGACCGGCCCGCTGGTCGGCGGACGCGACGTCACGACGGCCGAGGTCGGCGGGCGGCTGGTGACCACCGCGGAGGTCGGCGGACGGCTCGTGACGACCGAGGAGGTCGGCGGGCGGCTGGTCACGACCGACGAGGTCGGCGGACGGGACGTGGCGACCCGGGTGGTCGGCGCGCCGGAGGTCGGCTGGACGCCGCTGAAGATGGTCGCCTCCTTGGCGGTCGCCTTGATGCCGTTGGCGCCGTTGAACAGCCGGTTGCCCCAGGAGGTGAACGTGGTGCTGAAGTTGGTCACCATGTCGAGGTACTCGACGCCGCCGCCGTTGCCGCTCCAGGACCACCCCAGGTAGCCGATGCCCAGCGACTGGGCGGTGGCCAGGATGGCGTCCTCGTCGGGGTTGCCGTCGGAGTGCATGTCACCGAATTCGCCGACGGCGATCGGCAGGCCCGCGGTAACGAACCGGTTGAGGTAGTCGCTCACCTCGGCGGCCGTGTCGAACACGCCGTACATGTGGATGGAGAACAGCAGGTTCTTCTGCGGGTCCGCGTTCCACACGGTCTGCGCGTTGTCGCGCATGACGAACGCCCAGTCCTGTCCCCAGTTCGGCGCGTCGATCATGATGGTGTGCTGGAAGCCCGCGGCGCGTAGCCGCTGCACGGCGCTGACGGTGTCGGCGGTCCAGACGTTGTAGCCCTGGTTGCCGTACGGCTCGTTGCCGATGTTGAGGATGACGTAGTTCTCCTGGCCGGTCAGCGCGCTCTGCACGCTGATCCAGTAGTCGACCGCCTGGGCCAGGGTCGCCGCGCCGCTCTGCTCGCCGTAGCCCGTGGTGTCGTGCACCTCCAGGACGCAGATGAGCTTGTTGGCCTTGCACTGCGCGATGACGTTGGCGACGTCGGCCGTGTCGTTCTTCGTCCACCGTTGCCCGCTGGCGAGCACGACCCGTACGGAGTTGGCGCCGGCGGCCTTGATGTTGGCCAGGGCGGTCGGGGTCTGGCTCTGGTACCAGGTGTGGGCGTGGTTGACGCCGCGCATGATGAACGGCGATCCGTTGGCCTCGACGAGCTTGCCGCCGCTGATCCGCAGGCCGGTGGCGGCCTGAGCGGGCCACGCGGCGACCACGATGGAGGCGGCCAGGGCGAGTCCCGCCACGGCCGCGAATGCGATGCGTTTCTTCATGGACTACCTCGGGGTTTGTGCCCTGCTAGGGACGACGGGTGGGCCGTTGCCGGGCGGCCCGGTTCGGCGGTGTAGCGGCTCCCGGGTGATGGTGCGCATCAGAGTGGATAAATGTCGAGGCGACTGCAAAACCGGTTAAGTCCTAGGGGATGGGCCTGCGGCGGCGTCCCGGTCCGGCATGAAAGCTTCACGAACCGTCCGATACATCCCCACGGTCCCGTGTCCCCGCTGACCTAGCCTGGTGCGGGTGACCCTTCTCGTGCCGTACCACCAGGACGATCCGCTGCCCGACCTTGGCGCCGAACTGCCGCCCGACACCCCCACCACGACGGTGGTCGCGCAACTGCCCGACGACGTCCGCGGTTGGTCGCGGCTCGCGCCCCTCTACCGCGCCGTCGCCGACGCGGTCCAAGCCGAGGTACGCCCCACCGCGCGGCCGACCGTCGTGTCCGGCTGCTGCTGCGTCAGCCTCGGTACGCTCGCCGGCCTGCAACGCGCGGGCGTGGATGCCGGCGTGGTCTGGTTCGACGCGCACGGTGACGTGCAGACGATGGAGACCTCGACGTCGGGCTACCTGGGCGGCATGCCGCTTCGGATCATGGTTGGTTACCGGCCCGAACTGGTCGCCGACCAGGTGGGCCTGCGCGCGATCCCCGAGTCGCGGGCCGTCCTCGTTGACGCCCGTGACCTCGACCCGCCGGAGGCCGACTTCCTGCGCGGCGCCGACATCACGCACTCCACCGTGGACGGTCTGGACGCCGCCACCCTGCCGGACGGGCCGCTGCTCCTGCACCTCGACTGCGACGTCGTCGCCGCCGACTACCTGCCCGGGCTGCGCTTCCCCGTACCCGGCGGGCCGAGCGCGGCCGCGGTGCTCGCCGCCGTCGCGCGCGTACTGGACACGGGCCGGGTGGCGGCCGTCGACATCGCCTGCACCTGGGACCCGGCCACCCCCGACCCGACCGGCGCCCGCCGCCGCCTGCTCGCCGACCTGCTGGACCTGGCCGGGCGGCACTGAGCGCAACACGCGGACGTGGGGGAGCCGACCCTGGCCGGCTCCCCCTCGTCCCGTGC
>JAEZGP010000703.1 GCA_023437285.1 Actinomycetes bacterium
GGCACGCGGGCGTCGAGGGCCTCGGCGAGGCGGGTGTCGCCGGCGCCGAAGGGCTGGGCCAGGCCGGTGTCGCCGGCGCGGAGGGTCTCGGTCAGGCCGGTGTCGCCGGCGCGGAGGGTCTCGGTCAGGCAGGGGTCGCCGGTGCGGAGGGCCTGGGCCAGGCCGGATTCGCCGGAGCGGAAGGGCTGGGCCCGGCCGGCGTTTCGGGCGTCGAGGGCATTGGCCCGGCCGGCGGCTGGGAGGGCATCGGCCCGGCCACGTCGGACAGCGGCTCGATCGGCGCGGCGGGCCCGGGGGTGAGTTACGCCGATGGCGGCGAGGGCTTCGGCCCGGCGGGGGAGATGGAGGGCGTCGGTGTGTCGCGCACCGGGGAGGCCGGGGTGCCCGGCACGGATGCGGGCCGGGGTCCGGATGCGGGCCGGGGCCCGGAGCTCACCGACTACCGGCCGAACGTCGACGTGGACGGCGACGGCCGCTGGGACACCTACCAGGCGTACGGCACGTCGGACGGCGGTGTCGAGATCGTGGCGGACGTGGACGGCGACGGTCGCGTGGACTTTGTCGGCTACGACGCCGACCGGGACGGGCTGGTGGACTGGGCCGACTATGACACGGACAACGATGGCCGCCTCGACACCCGGATGACCGACGACGACGGCGATGGCTGGCTGGACCGCTCCGAGGACCTGCCCCCCGCGTCCTGAGCTGCTGCCCTACAGTCTGCGCATGACTTCGACCATCGCGGTCAGCGACTTAGTGAAGCACTACGGGGACGTGCGCGCCGTCGATGGCGTGTCTTTTGAGGTGAAAGAAGGGGAATTTTTCGGGATCCTGGGGCCGAACGGGGCGGGCAAAACCACGACCCTTGAGATCATCGAAGGGCTCCGCGAGGCCGACTCCGGCACGGTCAGCGTGTTCGGCCAGTCGCCCTGGCCACGCAACCAGGCGCTGCTGCCCCGCATCGGCGTGCAGTTGCAGGCGTCCAGCTTCTTCGAGCTGCTCACCGCGCGCGAGCAGATTCACACCTTCGCTTCGCTGTACGGGGTGTCCGGCAAGGTCGCCGACGAGATGCTCGAGCGCGTGGGCCTGGCCGACAAGGCCGGCACCCGCACCGAGAAGCTCTCCGGCGGCCAGGCGCAGCGGCTGTCCATCGCGTGCGCGCTGGTGCACGGGCCCGACCTGGTGTTCCTCGACGAGCCGACGTCCGGGCTCGACCCGCAGGCCCGCCGCAACCTGTGGGACCTGCTGCGCGACATCAACGACCACGGCCGCACGGTCGTGCTCACGACGCACTACCTCGACGAGGCCGAGCAGCTCTGCGACCGGGTGTCCATCATGGACTCCGGAAAGATCCTCCAGTCGGGGCCGCCCGCCACACTTGTTCGGGGCCTGGACGCGCCGACCCGCATCTCGATCGAGAGCGGGACGCTCACCGAGGAGCAGGCGCGGGAACTGTTCAGCGACGCCGAGGTGAGCGAGGACGGGGTGTCGCTGACGATCGCCACGCGCACGCCGGCGCCCGTACTCTCCGCTCTTGCCGAACGCGGCGCGCTGGCCGGCCTGTCCGTGGCCGGGGCCACCCTCGAGGACGTCTTCCTCAAGCTCACCGGACGGGAGTACCGCGCGTGACCAGCATCGTCAGCCTCTCCAAGGCCATCGCGCGCGGCTTCGTGCGGGACCGGACGGCCGTGTTCTTCACGGTCCTGTTCCCGCTGATGTTCCTCGTCCTCTTCGGCGGGATCTTCAAGGACCAGACCGCCCCGAAGTCCGCCGTCGTCCAGATCGGCGCGGTGTCGCTGCTCGACAACATGCCGGCCGAGGCCAAGACCGAACTGTCCGACGTGCTGGAGCTGACCCGCTCCGAAGACCGGGCCGCCGCGCTCGAACAGGTCCGCAAGGGCGAGGCCGACGCGATGGTCGAGCAGTCCGGCAACACCGTGGTGCTGCACTACTCGGCGGCCGACCCGGTCACCGCCGGTACGGTCAACGGCCTGTTCTCGTCGCTGATCAACGCCGGCAACCTGGCGGCCGCCGGCGTCACGCCGGCGTTCAGCCTGCAAGGCCAGCAGGTCGAGGACGAGTCGCTGGGCACCATCCAGTACTTCACGCCCGGCCTGCTCGGCTGGGCGATCGCCACGGGCGCCACGTTCGGCGCGGCCATGACCCTGGTGACGTGGCGGCACAAGAAGCTGCTGCGCCGGCTGCGCCTCGCCCCGATCAACGTCGGGTCGGTCCTCGCGGCCCGGGTCGGGGTGAGCGTCGTCATCGCGCTCGTGCAGATGGCCATCTTCATCGGCGTGGCCGTCCTGCCCTATTTCGGTCTCGTACTGTCCGACGCGTGGTGGATGTCCATCCCACTGGTCATGGTGGGCACCCTGGCGTTCCTGTCGATCGGCCTGCTCGCCGGGTCGTTCGCGAAGACGCCCGAGGCGGCCAACGTGATCGCCAACCTGGTGATCCTGCCGATGGCGTTCCTGTCCGGATCGTTCTTCCCGCTCGACAACGCCCCCGGCTGGCTGCAGGCCGTCGGCAACGCCCTGCCGCTCAAGCACCTCGTCGACGGCATGCAGGCGGTGATGGTGCGCGGCGAACCGCCGAGCGCCGTACTGCCCCAACTGGGCATTCTGGCCGCGTTCGCGGCCGTCACGTCCACGATTGCCGCGTTCCTGTTCCGCTGGGACGACGTTTAGCGGTCCCGCGTTGGGGTTGTGGCGAATACGAGTTGTTATATGGCGATATTCGCCACAACCCCACGTTGCCGCAAGGTTCGCCCAGCCGCTGCACTGGCGCGAACAGGGTGAACCTCGTTACGGTGACGACGTGAAGGTTCAGCGGCACTGGTGGAACGGCGGCAAGACGGCGCGCGCTCGCCGCGATGTATATGTCCGTAGTGATGGCGAGCGCTGGGAAGTGCTCGCGCAGATCGGTGGCCCGACGGGTCGGTGCCGCGTCCAGGAATGTCCTAGTTCCAGCTCGGCGTTGATCGTCGCCGACGCGTGGCGGGGTTCGAGCGACACGTGGCGGGAGATGGCCCTCCCGGTGACGTCCGGCCGCCTGAGCGGGGTCGCGACGGTCTGACGTCGCCGGCCGCGTGCCCGCCCGGTGCGGTTCGCGGTCGTGGCCCAAGGACTGACCTAGATGCGCGGACCGCTTCTAGAGATCAATCGGAGTACGCCTGGGTCTCGGTCGCCTTGATGGCGGCCCAGACCTCGGCGCCGGTCGTCAGCGACAGCGCCGCCACACCCTCCGCCGTGACGTCGGCGGCCATGGGCACGTCCCCGTCGAGGCGTACCCGCACGCTGTCGCCGTGGCGTTCAAGGCCGGTCACCGTCGCGGGCCACACGTTGCGTGCGCTGCCGTCCGGCCGCGTCCGGTGCAGCGCGACGGCGGCCGGCCGGAACGCGACCAGCGCCGGGCCGTCCACGGCGTCCGCGCACGTCACCGCGACCCCGTTGGGCAGCGTGACGACGTGCCCCGCGCCGGTGCCGCGATAAAGGTTCAGGCCGACGAGCTGCGCGACGTAGTCGGTACGCGGGAACCGGGTGATCTCGACCGGCGTGCCCTCCTGCGTGACGGCCCCCGCCTCCAGGACCACGATCCGGTCGGCGAGCACCATCGCGTCGAGCGGGTCATGGGTGACCACCACGGTCGCCCGCTCGGGTGAGGCGAGATGGCGCCGCAGGTCCGCCCGTACCTCCTGGCGCGTACCCGCGTCCAGGGCGGCCAGCGGCTCGTCGAGCAACAGCAGCCGGGGGTGCGGCGCCAACGCGCGCGCCAGGGCCACCCGCTGGGCCTGCCCGCCCGACAGCCGCGCCGGCCGCTGACCCCCGAACGAACCCAGGCCGAACCGCTCCAGCCACCGCGCCGCCTCCGCCCGCGCCGCCCGGGCCGACAGCCCCCGCGTACGCAGCCCGAACGCCACGTTCTCCAGCGCCGACAGGTGGGGGAACAGCAGGTAATCCTGGAACACGACGCCCACCGAACGGGCCCGGGCGGGCACGAACACGTCCGCCGCCGGGTCGTCCCACGCCACGCCGTCCACCTCGATCGAACCCGAGTCGAGGGCGAGCAGCCCGGCGAGGCTGCGCAGGGCGGTACTCTTCCCCGCCCCGTTCGGCCCCAGCAGGGCCACCACCTCGCCCGCCGACACGTCCAGCCGGGCCGACAAGGCGAACGCTCCACGGCGTACGCCCAAAAAAGCCGCAAGCAACGTCATAGCGCGCCCACCCACCGCTCCCGCAACAGGGCGAGGATCGCCACGCACACCGCCAACAGCACCAGCGACAGTACGATCGCGGCGGCCGGGTCGGTCTCCAGCGCCAGGTAGACGGCCAGCGGCATCGTCTGGGTACGGCCCGGGAAGTTGCCCGCGAACGTGATCGTCGCCCCGAATTCGCCCAACGCCCGCGCCCAGCACAGCACCGCGCCGGCCGCCACACCCGGCGCGACCAGCGGCAACGTTACCCGCCGGAACGTCGTCCAACTGCCCGCGCCGAGCGTCGCCGCCGCCTCCTCAAACCGGGTGTCCGCCGCGCGCAGCGCCCCCTCCACGCTGATGACCAGGAACGGCATGGCGACGAACGCCTCCGCGACAATGACGCCGGCCGTCGTGAACGGCAACGAGAACCCCGTGTGCTCATAGATGAACGACCCGACCAGGCCGCGGCGGCCGAGCGCCAGGAACAACGCCACGCCGCCGACGACCGGCGGCAACACCAGCGGTACGGTCACCAACGCCCGCACGACCCGCCGCCCCCGGAACGGCACCCGCGCCAACAGCCAGGCCAGCGGCACGCCGAACACCAGGCACGCCACGGTCGCCACCGTCGCGGTGAACAGCGACAACTTCAGCGCCGCGAACACCGCCGGGTCCGCGAGCCGTTCGCCCAACGAACCCCACGGCGTACGCCCGACGAGCCCGATCAGCGGCAGCACCAGGAACGCCAGCCCCACCCACGCGGGGATCAGCAACGCGATCGGCGCCCGCGACCGGACGGACCGCCGGCGGGACCAGCCGGCCGTGTCCGGCTGGTGTGGGCGGCCCTCGGCCGTGTCCGGCTGGTGTGGCGGGCTCGCCTCGTCGGGCTGGTGCGGCC
>JAEZGP010000751.1 GCA_023437285.1 Actinomycetes bacterium
CGACCGCGCGGTCGTGCGGGCCGAGGTGCCGGCCACGGAACTGGTCCGCTACGCCGTGGAGCTGCGCGCCATGACGTCGGGCGCCGGTACGTTCGGCCGCTCCTTCGCCCGGTACGACCCGATGCCCGGCAACCTGGCCGAACAGGCTCGCAAGGAGTACGCCGCGAACCACGGTCACTGAGGAGGAAGCTTCGGCCGGCACCTGCCGGGTGGCGGGTGCCGGCTCCTCAGTGGATGGACCGGATGCTCCGTCTCGGTACGATGGCGGCGGGGTAGTGTCACGGTACGTGCGGCCCCGGTCATTATCCGCAACTGTCGCCGGGGGCCGCCGTGCCATTACGACCGCGCTTTCTGCCTGGTTCGGCGCGTCGACCGTTCGTTGACCGCGAGGGGCCCATCGCCGCCTTCCACCAACTGCTTGCCGAAGCGACAGCGGCGCCGGACCGCGAGGCAGCGGTTCTCAACATCACGGGCATCGGCGGCATCGGCAAGTCACGGCTGCTTACCGAGATGGCAAACCGGGCCGGTGACGGACATCTCCTAGCCACACTCGACCTCCAGGTTCCGTCGCAGCGGTTGCAGGAGAACGCGCTCGCCGCCATCCGGGTGCAGTTCGGTCGCGGCGGTGCGACGTTTCCTCGCTTCGACATCGCGTACGCCGTGTGGTGGCAGCGGCTGCATCCGAACCTACGCATTTCCAGGGACGGTCTGTCGCTCGTCGAGCACAGTGACGTGCTCACCGCGGTGGTGGACGAGGCGAGTGGCGTGCCGGTGTTCGGAGCGAGTGTCCGCCTCATCGACTGGGCGACACGTCGGCTGCGCCAGTGGCACTGGATCCGCAACGACGCCACGCTGCAGGAGCTGGATCTGCTGACGATCGCGCAGCTGGCTGACGCCACAACGTACCTGTTCGCGGAGGAGCTGAGCAGGCAGGCCGCGAAGGCACCGTTCCTGCTGTTCGTCGACGCGTACGAGGCGCTGGTCGCAGCTGCGGGCCCCGGGCAGTCGTCCGCCCGCGACGCGTGGCTACGAGACCTGATCGGGCAGCTACGCCGTGGCCTGGTGGTGATCGCCAGCCGCGAACCGGTCGGCTGGCATGAGCACGATCCCGAGTGGACGTCCCGGATCGTCACCTGCCCGGTCGGCGACCTTCCCATGGAGTCACGGCTGGAACTACTGACTTCGGCCGGCCTACCCACGGACGCGGCGAGCCGCGTCATCGCCGAGACCAGCGCGGGGGTGCCGTTCTACCTTCACCTGGCGATCGACGCCGGACCCGCGACACGCGGACCCGCTACCAGCGGCGCTGTCTCGCCGACCATGCTGCTGGAGCGGTTCCTGCAGCACGTGGACCCGGCCCACATCGGCCTGCTGGAGGTGCTCAGCGTCCCACGTACGTTCGACACCGGCATCTTCGCCGCCGTGGCGCGCCACTACCAGCTGGTCGGTAACGCCCTGGTCTGGCAGGCCATCACGGGATACTCGTTCGTCAGTGATGCGAGCGTGGAGGGAGGGGCCACCCGCCTACAGTTGCATCAGCTCATGATCGAGGCGCTTCGTGCCCGGCTGACGCCCGAGGTCACCACCGAGCTGCACCGGCTGCTGCGGCGGGTATGGGACGATCGGGCGGCACAGGCGTCGGAGGTCGGTGGCGCGCTGCGCGAGGCCGCGTACCACGGCCTGTGGGCCGGCGATCTGAGCGACCACGACGTCCTAAGCTATGCCGATCAGATATTGATCATCGGCGACCGGGCCAGCGTCGACGGGTTACGCGCCGACCTCGAACAGTATGTGGACTCCCGACGACCAGCGGACGGTCCCGGCTCGCGCCTGCCCAGGCTGCTACACGCGGAAGCCGCGCTCGTACGCGGCGAGGCCGGATCGGCGGTGGCCGCCGTTGGCGAACCGCCAGCCGACTACGCTGACGAGGTCGACGCCCGGCTGGCGGTGGCATGCGCGCACGGTCGCCGGATCCTCGGCGAAACGGACGCCGCGCTGGCTCTCTACGAGGACATCATCCGCGGGTCAACGGGCCAACCGCGGCTGGCGGCCGGACTGTGGGCCGCCGACCTGCACATGTGTCAGGGACGCACCACCCAGGCGTTGACCCTGGCGGAAGGGCTGCTCGCCGCGTGTCCCGCCGACGAGCACACGCTGCGCGGCGACATCTACCGGCTCATCTGCCTGACCTATCGGTTCGCATTCGACTTCGCCGAGGCGGCCACTCACCTGGCCGCTGCCCGGGCCGAGTACACGGCGGCGAACAACACCATCGGGCTGGCCAACATAGCGACCAATGAGGTCGAGGTCCTCGCTCACGTGGACCACCAGCGCGCGCTGACCCTCGGCCCGGCTGCCGCCCGAACCCAGGAGGAGCTGGGCGCCTCCCACGAGGCGGGCAAGACGTACACCGCCATGGCCATCGCGCAGTTGCGCGCCACGGACCTTGACGGGGCCGACCGTACCTTGGACCTGGCCTGCGAACACCTGGAACGGGCCGGCTACCGGTCGGGCCGAGCGCGGGCCGAGATGGTGCGGGCCACCGTCCTGGTCCGGCGAGGCGAGGCCGCCCGGGCACGTGAGTGCGTCCGGTGGGCCGTCACGGAATTCGAGGCCGTGGCCGTGTACCCCATGATGATCCTTACCGGGATGTACCTGCTCGACTGGCTCGACGCGCAGGATCCGGAGGTGTTGGCGGCGGCGCGACGTGCCCGGACCGGGCTGGACGGTCGCGACAACCCGTTGGCTATCGACGAGCGTATCGTGGCGACCTTGGCCGCCATGCTCGGTGCCGAAACCGTCCCGACGAGAGTGCTGCACCGGGTCGCCACCAGCCACCCGACCGGCAGCAGCGGGTTCTACAACCGAAACCTTGCCGTACGCCTCCCGTCCGGACGCGTTCTGGTTCGCGTGCCGCTGCACGCTGCGGACGCCATGGACCTGCGACTATGGCCGGAGACTGCGGTGTTGCGGACGGTGAATGCGCACCAGGTGGCCGCACCTCGCCTGCTCCTCGCCGCCGATGATCCCGTGATTCAGGTGCACGAGTATGTCGAGGGCGTGCTGCTCGACGTGCTGGCGCCCCGGGGACAAGCGGTGCCCGACCGCTTTATCGACGACGTGACCTCTCTGTTCGCCACGCTGGCCGACGTGCCGTTTGCGGACGTGCCAGCGTTACCGGCGGACTGGCCCGGGGACGGCGACTGCGCGGGCTTCGCCAAGCGTCTCGTGGACATCACCGAGAACGTGTACCGGGGTTTCGCACCGGAGTTCGGCGCGCTGTTTGCCGCACTCGGCATCCCGGACGACCCGTTGGCCGCCGTCCGCGCCGAACTGGCTGAGCTGACGTCACGGCCTTTCCGGCTGGTCCACGCGGACGTACACCGCAAGAACGTCATCATGGCCGAGCGGGGCGCCGTCTTTCTGGACTGGGAACTCGCGCTGTGGGGCGATCCCGTCTACGACCTCGCCTCACACCTGCACAAGATGGGCTACCTGCCGCACGAACGCGTGCAGGCGATCGACCGGTGGGGACAGAAATGCACCGGAGGGCTCGGCGCCGGATGGCTGGCCGACCTCGATCGCTACCTTCGGCACGAGCAGGTCAAGTCCAGCATCGTGGACAGCGTCCGGTACGCGAAGCTTGTCGCCAACGCGGATACGCCGCCGTCCCGGGTCGAGGCTCTCGTCACCAACCTCACCGCCAAACTCGCGAACGGCGCCCGGGTCTGGGGTACTGGACGCACGTACGACATGCAGGAGGTACACGCGCTGCTACGCGCATCGGGGCGATAGACCCGATCCCCCTTAAGAGGCGTCGGGGATCGGGAGGCGCCCACCCGCCTACTAGGGCACAGTAGTCACCATGCCGCGAACCCGCTTCTACCGCGACGGCCAGCTGGTCGACGTGGGCTGCCCGATCCGGGAGGTCTCCGACCGGCTCGCCGTCGACGGCGCGCTC
>JAEZGP010000762.1 GCA_023437285.1 Actinomycetes bacterium
GTGCCCAGTACCCGGCCTCGCCGGGCCAGCCGTACGGGACGATGCCGGGCCAGCCCGGCTACCCCGTGGGCTACCCGCAGTACGCGACGACACAGCCGTCGGGCAACCGTACCGGCCTGGTCATCGCGATCATCGTGGCGGTCGTCGTGGTCGCCATCTGCATCGGAGCCGCCATCGCGTTGTCGAGCAACACCAACAACGCGTCGGGCGTGGTCCCTGACGGGCCCACCCCGGCGGGTATCAGCGCACTCACGATGGCGGGCTGACAGAGTGGTACGGACAGTGCGCGACGACAGCGAAGGACGACGGACGAGATGACCGCCCAGGCTCCTCTCCTCGGGGGGCGGTACCAGGTTGGCGAGCTGCTCGGCTACGGCGGCATGGCCGAGGTCCGCCGGGGGCGCGACCTGCGGCTCGGCCGCGACGTGGCGATCAAGCTGCTGCGCCCGGACCTCGCCCGCGACGACACGTTCCAGATGCGGTTCCGTCGCGAGGCGCAGAACGCCGCCGCCCTCAATCACCCCGCGATCGTCGCCGTGTACGACACCGGCGAGGAGCGCGGCCCGGCCGGAGAATCGCTGCCGTACATCGTCATGGAGTACGTCAACGGCCGGACGCTGAAGGAGGTCCTGGCGGCGGAGGGCCGGCTGCAACCGCGCCGCGCGCTGGAACTCACGGCCGAGATCTGCGCCGCGCTGGAGTTCAGCCACCGCCACGGCATCATCCACCGCGACATCAAGCCCGGCAACGTGATGCTCACGCAGACCGGCCAGGTCAAGGTCATGGACTTCGGTATCGCCCGGGCCCTGGCCAGTGGCGCGTCCACGATGACCCAGACCAGCGCGGTCATCGGTACGGCGCAGTACCTCTCGCCCGAGCAGGCGCGCGGCGAGCCCGTCGATGCCCGCAGTGACGTCTACGCCACCGGGTGCGTGCTGTTCGAGTTGATGACCGGGCACCCGCCGTTCATCGGCGACAGCCCGGTCAGCGTGGCATACCAGCACGTCCGGGAGGATCCGAAGCCGCCGAGCATGAGCAACCCCGACGTGCCGCCGGCCGTCGACGCGATCGTGCTCAAGGCGCTGACGAAGAACCCCGTCAACCGCTACCAGAGCGCCGCCGAGATGCGCGCCGACGTGCTGCGCGCCGCCCAGGGCCGGCCGGTGCACGCCGAGCCGGTCCTGCCGATGGACGACGTCGGACCGACGCAGGTGCTGCGCACCCCTACGAGCGCGACGCGGCAGATCCCGGCCCGCGTCGGGGACTCGCGCCGTCGCAAGACCAGCGGCTGGGCGATCGCCGCGCTGACGGCCCTCGGCATCCTCGCCGTGATCGCCCTGACGGCTGGGTTGATCATCATGAACCTGCCGAAGAAGGCCGTCGTCCCCTCGGTGGTCGGGCTGACGGTGCCGGAGGCCACCGCGAAGCTGAACGGGGCGGGGCTGTCCGCGAAGCCGGAAACGAAGACGGGCACGGACTGCGACAAGGGGAAGGTCATCAACCAGAGCCCGCAGCCCAACCAGCGCGTCAAGGAGAAGTCGGAAGTCGTCATCACCTGGTGCGTCGGCCCCGACCAGGTCAAGGTTCCCAGCCTGGTCGGCCTCACCAAGAAGAACGCCGAGGAGCAGCTCAAGGGTTGGAAGCTGGTCCCGGAGTGGGTGCAGGTCGACAGTGAGAAGCCGAAGGACGAGGTCGTCGGGACCGATCCGAAGGCGGGCACCGAGTTGCAGGAGGGCTCCACGGTCAAGGTGGAGATCTCGCTGGCGAACCGCAAGAAGGTCGACGACGTGACCGGGCTGACGGCCGAGGCGGCGCGGGAGATTCTCGGCAACTCGCGCTTCAACGTCCGCGTCGAGAACACGCCGACGGACGACCCTGCCCGGGTCGGCCGGGTGATCAGTCAGGACCCCAACGGCGGTCAGGTGCGCAAGGTGGGCACCACGATCACGATCTACGTTGGTATTCCGGAGGCGCCACCCACGTCGGAGGCGCCCCCGACGACCGAGACCCCGTCCCCGGAGCCGTCGTAGCGACGGCGGACCCGCCGCGCGGACCCGTGAACGCGGTCCGGGCGGCTACGCGAACGCGGCCACGCGGCGGGACTCGACCTCGGCGGCGAGGGCTGGGGCACGGTCCAGGGCCTCGGGCAGGCCGCACGCCGCGAGCCAGTTGGCCAGCATGAGGTGCCCGCCCTGGGTCAGCACCGACTCGGGGTGGAACTGCACGCCCTCGATCGGCATGCTCCGGTGCCGCATCGCCATGATGACGCCCGACTCCGTCCGCCCGGTGATCTCCATCTCGTCCGGCAGCGTCGACTCGACGACGGCCAGCGAGTGGTACCGGGTGGCGGTGAACGGCGTCGGCAGGCCGGCCAGGACGCCCTGGCCGGCGTGGGAGACCGTAGAGGTCTTGCCGTGGAGCAGTTCGGGGGCCCGGGTGACGGTGGCGCCGAACGCCTCGCCGATGGCCTGATGTCCCAGGCACACGCCGAAGATGGGCAGCTGTCCCGCGTACTCCCTGATGAGGTTGAGGCAGATGCCGGCGCGGGCGGGCGTGCCGGGTCCGGGGGACAGCAGGACCCCGGCGGGGTTCAACTCGCCGACCTCGGCCACGGTGATCTCGTCGTTGCGTCGTACGTCACACTCGACGCCGAGCTGGCCGAGGTACTGCACCAGGTTGTAGACGAAGCTGTCGTAGTTGTCGATCACGAGTACGCGCATGGTGTCCTCATCGGTGGCTTGGCGAAGCTGGCGGCGGTGACGGCGGCGCGGGTACGACCTCGTCGGTCTGGCTGACCTGTACGTCGTCGAAGGGCAGCAGCGGCTCGACCGTCGGGAACACCCAGAACCACAGGATGGCAACCGCGGCGACAACGAGCAACACCGATCCCGCGAGCTTGCCGGGCAGCCCGAAGGGCAGCTTGCGCCAGATCCAGCCGTACATCCGCTACTTCTTCCTCAGGGCCTCGGGCAGCCCCGCGCTGCGGGGTGAGCTGCCCTGGAGCTCGGCGTGCACGATCAGCCGATGGTAATTGTCCCATTTCGGGTCGCAGGTGGTGATCGTGAGCATCGCCAGTTCCGGCTTGGCGCCGGGCTCGCCGGGCACCGGCGCCACCACGTCGACGTCCGTGGGCTTGACGATGCTGCGGGCGGTTACCCGGTAGGTGAAGAAGGTTGACCGGGTCTCGACGACGATCGCGTCGTCGGCGCTCATTTTGTCGAGGTCCCAGAAGATC
Source organism: Actinomycetes bacterium (assembly GCA_023437285.1). Classification (GTDB taxonomy): domain Bacteria; phylum Actinomycetota; class Actinomycetes; order Mycobacteriales; family Micromonosporaceae; genus Luedemannella. Next base: position 3,236 of record JAEZGP010000762.1, read on the forward strand.
GCGGGGCTGCGGTGCCCGGCGACCGCGAAGTTGCCGACGGCGCCGGGCAGCGCACTCTTCGGGTAGTGCCCGGGCGCCCACTTGATGTCGGCCAGGCTGACGCCCTCCACGACGACCCACTGCTTGTTCAGCTTGGGGATGTAGAGGCGGGCGATGGCCCAGCCCGGCGGCGCGGCGCCGGCCTTCTGGACCGGGTCGGCGGAGGGGGTCGGGTCGCCCCACATCTGGGCGAGTTGCTTGTCCAGGTCGTTCTGGTGCCGCTCGACGATGACGGCCTTGCCCCAGATCTCGTACGCCGCGAACAGCAGCAGCACGAGGCCGGCTGTGATGAGCAGCTCACCGACCGTACGCACGCCGGTGCGGATCGCGTCGCCACGGGTACGGCCCGGCGGCGCGGCGGCGGGCTCGCCGGGGGCGGGAGCCGGCTCGTCGTCGCCGATGCGCCGGGACGCGTAGTACGTGGTCGGAGGCATGCTGGAGCCTAACCGGCAACCTGGGCGTGATCGAGGTCAGTCGAGCCCGTGTACGCCGGCACGGTGATATCCCTCTCGCTAACCACGCGGTAGCCGAGGCCCCAGACGCGGGCCGCGTCGGCGAAGGTACGCACGCCCGGCGCGGCGTCCAGGGCGCGGCGCATCCCCTCCGGGTCGCCGATGGCCCGGATCACGAACGGCGGGGAGTAGACCTGCCCGTGCAGGAGCAGCGTGTTGCCGACGCAGCGCACGGCGCTGGTGGAGATCACCCGTACGTCCATGATCGACATGGCCTCCGCGCCGCCGGCCCACAGCGCGTTGACCACAGCCTGGACGTCCTGCTGGTGCACCACCACGTCGTCGACGCCGGCGCCGGCCGGCAGGCTGCCGTCCGGGCGGCGCGGCGCGTCGTCGAGGCTGACCATCAGCCCCGGGCCGTGTAGGGCGGTGAAGCCGGCCTCCTCGCGCACGGCGTTGGCGCGGGAACGCTGCTCGGCGATGCGGGAGTCCGAGCCGGCCTGCGCGCCCGTCTGCGCGTCGATCGCCGACCGCAGCTCGGCGGCCTGCGCCTCGCCCGTGGCGACCTGCTTGCGGCGTTCCTCGATGAGGCGGGTCAGCTCCGACCCGCGGTCGTCGCGCAGGGTCGTGCCGGCGGCGGTGCGCGCCGTCGTCGTCATGAGCAGGCCCGCGAGCAGGGCGATGAGGGGGACGAGCAGCGACCATCCGCGCCGGCGCGGTCGCGGCAGCAGGACGCGTCCGGCGCGCCTGGCCGCCTCCCGCCAGGAGGCTCCGCGGGCGGATGTGTACTCCACCACACTCTCTTTCATCGCCGATGCCCAGCTCAGGCAGGTTGCCGTGCCGCCCGGTTAGCCGTAATCGTCACGCTGCCATTACGCTAGCTCTCAACCATTATTCACGGGGCGCCTCGGCGGTCATGGATATGGTCTCCGATGTCCCTCAGGAGAGCCCGTGCCTAAGTCATCAGTACGCAAGAAGAAGGTCTACACGGCGCCGCCGGAGATGCGACCGCAGACCACGGCAGCGGCCAACAAGCCGAGCCCGCCGTGGGTCGCGGGGACGGCGCTGGGCCTCGTGGTGTTCGCCATCGTCTACCTGGTGGTCTACTACCTGACCCAGGGCTTCGTCGAGCTGGGCGACAAGTTCACGTTCCTGGTGAATCTGGAGTACTGGAACCTGCTGATCGGCTTCGGTGCCATGGTCGCGGCTCTGGTGCTGTTCACCCGCTGGCGCTGATCGTTCCTGCGTACCGCTAAGGTGTTCTTGATCGTGTCCCGCTGACGTGCACGCCCCTGATGTTACTCATGGGTAACTGAAGCGGTAGGCTGAGCACTTTCCGGTACGCGCAGGAGGCATCCATGGGTGCGGTCCAGATCGTCGCCACCGTACTCGCGGTGGCGGTTACCGTGGCCGCGGTCGCGCTCGTGGTCCGCGCCGTGCGGCGGATGGTCCAGGTGATCCGCCTCGGCCAGCCGGACCCCGAGCGCTTCGCGGACAAGGGCAAGCGCACCGGCACGATGCTCACCGAGATCGTCGGCCACACCCGCATGCTCAAGTGGACCCCGGTGGGCGTCGCCCACTGGCTGGTCATGGTCAGCTTCGTGCTGCTGTCGACGCTGGTCGTCGGGGCGTACTTCGAGGTGGTCGACCCCACCTCGCACATCCCGCTGATTGGCGGCTGGAGCGTGTACGGGCTGGTCACCGAGATCTTCAGCGTGCTCGCCATACCGGCGATCCTCTACCTGATCATCGTCCGGCTGACGAACCGCCCGGGCCGCAAGATGTCGCGCTTCACCGGCTCCACCATGTGGCAGGGGTACTTCGTCGAGTGGATCATTCTGCTCGTGCTGGTCTGCGGGATGCTCATCCGCGGCCTGCTCGCCGCGTCGGACCACCTGCCGTTCCCGGTCTGGGCCGCCCCGGTCAGCCACGCGCTCGGCAACATCCTGCCGGCCAGCCTCACGGCCGTCACGATCGTCGCCCTCATTAAGATCATCATCTCGATGACCTGGGCGATCGTCATCGGCCTCAACCCGACGATGGGCGTGGCCTGGCACCGCTTCACGGCCTTCCCCAACATCTTCTTCAAGCGCAGCGGCACCCAGGCGCCGGCGCTGGGCGCCCTGCGGCCCATGATGAGCAACGGCGCCCCCCTCGACTTCGAGGAGGCCGACCCGGAGAAGGACCAGTTCGGCGTCAGCCAGGTCGAGCAGTTCACCTGGAAGGGCCTGCTCGACTTCACCACCTGCACCGAGTGCGGCCGCTGCCAGTCGCAGTGCCCCGCCTGGAACACCGGCAAGCCGCTGTCGCCGAAGCTGCTCGTGCTCAGCCTGCGCGACAACGCGTACGCCAAGGCCCCCTACCTGCTGGCCGGCGGCGGCAAGGACCTCACCGGCGAGGAGAAGGGCACCGCCGAGCAACTGGCCAACGTCAACGTGCTCGCCCTCGCCGAGGCCGACCGGCCGCTGATCGGCGGCGCTGACGTCCAGGGCATCATCGACCCCGACGTGCTGTGGTCGTGCACCACCTGCGGCGCCTGCGTCGAGCAGTGCCCCGTCGACATCGAACACGTCGACCACATCGTCGACATGCGCCGCTACCAGGTGCTCATCGAGTCGAACTTCCCCAGCGAGGCCGGCGTCATGCTGCGCAACCTGGAGAACAAGGGCAACCCGTGGGGCGCGCCCCCGCAGACCCGCGCCGACTGGACCAAGGGCCTCGACTTCGAGGTGCCGCGCGTCGGCGAGGTCGACGACTTCGAGTACCTGTTCTGGGTTGGCTGCGCCGGCGCCTTCGAGGACCGCGCCAAGAAGACCACCCGGGCCGTCGCCACGCTGCTGCACGAGGCCGGCGTCAGCTTCGCCATCCTCGGCGAGGGCGAGACCTGCACCGGCGACCCGGCCCGCCGCATGGGCAACGAGTTCATCTTCCAGATGCTCGCCCAGCAGAACGCCGAGACGCTCACCGAGGCCGGCGCCAAGAAGGTCGTGGCGACCTGCCCCCACTGCTTCAACACCCTCAAGAACGAGTACGAGCAGGTGGGCTGGACCGGCGAGGTGGTGCACCACACCGAGCTGCTCTCGCACCTGGTCGCCACCGGCAAGCTCACCCCGGTGCAGCCGGTCGACGGCGGCGTCACCTACCACGACCCGTGCTACCTCGGCCGCCACAACCGGGTCTTCACGCCCCCGCGCGAGGTGCTCGGCGACGTCATCGAGATGCCGCGCAACTCGGAACGCTCCTTCTGCTGCGGCGCCGGCGGCGCCCGCATGTGGATGGAGGAGCGCATCGGCAAGCGCATCAACATCGAGCGCGTCGAGGAGGCGCTCGCCACCGGGGCATCCACGATCGCCGTCGGCTGCCCGTTCTGCGCCACCATGCTCGGCGACGGCGTGACCGCCAAGAAGTCGACCGGCGCGGCACCCGACACCGTCGAGGTGATCGACGTGGCGAGCGTCCTGCTCCGCTCGATCAGGGGCTAGGGGTCTGGTCCCAGCGGATCGCGGCGAAGACGAGCGCGATCACCACGCCGGCGGCGAGGAGGCCGAACGTACCGGCGCGCCGTACCTCCCGGAACTGGGTGCGGCGCAGCCCGGGGATCGCCCTGGCGCTGACGACGTAGTCTTTCCGGGCGCGCTTGGCACGCGTGAAGCTGGACCCGACGAGCATGCCGAACACGACCGCGAGCAGGGCCCCGCCGACAAACATCTCCATCCGTACCCTCCGAACGCGTAGACGGCCAGCATTCCGGGTGAATCCGACGCTCGCAATCGCCAAATTGGGCTAGATCGCTGATTGCCCGCTCATCCGCGTCTCGACCTGCGCCGATGTGCCTTTGCCCCGAATGCCCCCAGGTGAAGGTGGGGCGTGGGTCACCCGGCGTTCCGGGTACATGCGAGAATTCGGATCGAATCGAGGGGACCGGGTGTTCGTCGAAACCATCCTGCCGCTGCTGGCGTTCGCACTGCTGACCGCCGGCAACGCCGGTTTCGTCGCAGCCGAGTTCTCGCTCGTGACCGTTGACCGGGCCGCCGTGGACCAGCAGGCGGCGGCCGGCGACGCCAAAGCCCGTACGGTCCGCAAGGCGCTGCGCCAATTGTCGTTCCAGCTCTCCGGCGCCCAACTGGGCATCACGATCACCGCGCTGCTCACCGGCTATCTCGCCGAGCCGGCGCTGGCGAAGCTGTTCACCCCGGTCGTCGAGCCGATCGCCAAGGGCGCCACCACGGGCGTCACGCACGTCCTGGCACTCGTCCTGGCCACCCTGCTGTCCATGCTCTTCGGTGAGCTGGTCCCCAAGAACGTCGCGCTGGCCCGCCCGATGCCGACCGCCCGCCTGACCGCCGGCCCGCAACGCGCGTTCTCGACGACCGTCAAGTGGCTGATCCTCGCGCTCAACAACTCGGCCAACTGGATCGTGCGCCGCTTCGGCATCGAGCCGCAGGAGGAGCTGGCCAGTGCCCGGTCGCCGGAGGAACTCGGGCTGCTCGCGGCGTACTCGGCCAAGGCCGGCGCGCTGCCGCACGAGACCGCGGTGCTGTTGCAGCGGACCATCCGCTTCGCCGACAAGCGGGCGGCGGAGGCGATGACCCCGCGCGTCGACGTCCTGGCCGTCGCCGCGGACGAGACGGTCGCCGCCGTGCTGGCTACCGCCCGCTCATCGGGCTACAGCCGCTTCCCCGTCTTCGAGGAGACCCTCGACCAGGTCGTCGGCGTGGTCACCGTGATCGACGCGCTGTCGGTCCCGATCGCGGCGCGCTCGACGACGCTGGTCAAGGCCGTCGCCCGCGAACCGGTCCTGGTCCCCGAGTCGCTCGACCTGGACGGGGTGCTCGCCACGCTGCGGGCGGGCGGCGGAGACCTCGCGATTGTCGTCGACGAGTACGGCGGCACGGACGGGGTCGTCACGATCGAGGACCTGGTCGAGGAGCTGGTCGGTGAGATCACCGACGAGTACGACGTGGCCGAGCAGGCGCCCGACCGGCCCCGGCTGGCCGACGTGGCCGCCCCCGGGGCGGAGGTCACCGCCGGCCGGCGCGACCGCCGCTGGCTCGTCGACGGCGTGCTGCGGGAGGACGAGTTGGCGGAGTTGACCGGCTTCCGGATGCCCGAGGGCCCGTACGAGACCCTCGCGGGGTTCCTCATGGCCCGGCTCGGGCACATTCCGGTCGCCGGGGAGGTCGTCGAGGAGATGGGCTGGGAGTTCACCGTCGTCGAGGTGGACCGCCGCCGGGTCGAACAGGTCCGGGTCGTCGGCCCCGAGCCGCTGGACGAGGAGGACGGCGCGTGAGCCTGCTGATCAGCGTCATCCTGCTGCTGGGCAACGCGTTCTTCGTCGGCAGCGAGTTCGCGGTCATCGCCTCGCGGCGCACCGTGGTCGAGCCGCTGGCCGCGACGAGCCGGGCCGCCCGCCTGGCGCTGCGCGCCATGAACCAGGTCCCGCTGATGATCGCCGGCGCGCAGCTCGGCATCACCATCTGCTCCCTCGGCCTCGGCGCGCTCGCCGAGCCCGCCCTGGCCCATCTCCTGGAGACGCCGTTCCACGCGCTCGGGCTGCCGGACGCGGCCGTGCACCCGGTCGCCTTCGTGCTGGCGCTGGGCATCGTCGTCTTCCTACACACGGTGGTCGGCGAGATGGTGCCCAAGAACATCACCCTGGCCGGGCCGGAGCGGGCCGTCCTCGTGCTGGGCCCGCCGTTCCTCGGCTTCTGCCTGCTGTTCAAGCCCGTACTCGTGGCCATGAAGTGGCTGTCGAAGAACATCCTGAAGATCTGGAGCATCGAGTCGGCGGACGCGGTGAAGACGGTCTACACCGCCGAGGAGCTGGCGAACCTGGTGACGCAGGCGAGCACCGAGGGCCTGCTGGCGCCCGTCGAGCACGAGCGCATCTCGGGCGCGCTGGCGTTGCATCAACGCACCGCCGGTGACGTGCTGCTGCCGTGGTCGGCGGTGACCACAGTGGCCGAGGACGTGTCGCCCGCCGAGTTGGAGGTGCTCGCCACCCGTACGGGGCGGTCGCGCTTTCCGGTGGTCGGCCGGGTTTCGCGGCGCGTACTCGGCTTTGTGCATGTGAAGGACGTCCTCGGGGTGGCGGGGCCCGACCGGCGGCGGCCGATCGACTCGGCGCGGATCCGCCCGCTGGCCGTGGTACCGCCGGACCGTACGCTGGCCGAGCTGCTCATCGCGATGCGCCGCGAGCGTCGGCACATCGTGTTGGTCAGCGACGGGCAGACCCCGCTGGGCGTGGTCACCCTGCACGACCTCCTCGGCGTCATTCAACCGCTGCCCGCGTAACGCACCGCGACCATCGCTACACCCGTTGTGTAGCAAGGCTTTGCGAATTAATCGAAAGTCCTTTATGTGAAGGGCCGACAGGTTGCGGGCGTCGCATCGACTCCCTAATGTGAAGGACCGTCCGACCGTGACAGGCTGACCTCCCGGCGGCCGCGGCGGACCCCGCCTAATCGTCGCGAGACGAATCGGGGACCCACCTGGTTTCAGATGGGGTGAATCCGCGGCTTCCCCCGCGGTAGGGCTAGGTCTTCCCGCCCGAACCCGTCAGCTAACCCGGTCGGCGGTGAGGGAAGAAGGAGTCGGTTCGCCGTGGCCACCCCTGCCCGCGTCCACAGACCCTTGCGCGTCGCCTTCGTCGCGGCGGTAACTGCCGTTTCCGTTGTGCTCATGTCGGGTGCTCAGGCCCACGCGGCCGACCCGTCCGTCTCCGAGGTCGAGAAGCAGATCGCCGATCTGTGGGCCGACGCCGAGCCGATGATCGAGCACTACAACAAGGTGCACGAGCAGTACAAGAAAAACAAAGCCAAGCTCGCCACGCTGAAGAAGAAGATCGAGCCGTTGGAGCGGCAGGTCAACCTGGCCCAGATCCGCATCGGCGTGGTCTCCGCCCAGATCTACAAGGGCGGCCAGGCCAGCGCCATCAACGCGATGCTCGCCAGTGGGGAGCCGCGCAACCTCGCCGACCAGCTGTCGCTGCTCGACCAGCTCGCCCGCGACCAGCAGCGGCAGATCTCCGGCGTCACCGAGCTCAAGACAAAGTACGACAAGCAGCGCGCGCCGCTCGACACCCTGGTCACCAAGCTCGCCGACCAGGACAAGGACCTGCTCAAGAAGACCAAGGAGATCGAGGAAAAGCTCAAGGACCTGCAGGCGCTGCGCCGCAAGCTCTACGGTTCCTCCGGTGGCACCGGCTCGTTCCGCCCTTGGCCCTGCCCGTCGGAGTACGCGCCGACGAACGGTTACAAGGCCGCGAAGTTCGCCTGCTCGCAGGCCGGCGACCCGTACGTGTGGGGTGCCGCGGGGCCCAACAGCTACGACTGCTCCGGCCTGACCTTGCGGGCCTGGTCGCAGGTCGGCGTCTCCCTGCCGCACAACGCCGCCGCGCAGCGCTCGTCCATGAAGTACGTCGACAAGGCCGATCTCCAGATCGGCGACCTCGTCTTCTACTTCGGCGACCTGCGCCACGTGGCGATCTACGTGGGCAACGGCAAGGTCATGCACGCCCCGACGGCGGGCGACAACGTCCGCATGGCCGACATGTACTCGGTGGGCAGCGTCCACAGCTTCGGCCGCCCCAGCTGACCAACGCGCCGCGCGGCCCCGCCCGGGCCGCGCGGCGCGGCGTTGGACCCCGGTCAGCGCACGGCGGCCGGGACGGGGTTCTGGGTCCAGATGCGCAGGATGTCGCGGACGGAGATGACGCCGAGGACGTCGTCGCCGTCGAGTACGACGAGGTGTCGGAAGCCGCCGCGGACCATGGCGGCCGCCGCGTCCTCGATGGTCCAGTCGGGGCCGGCGTAGACGACCTCCCACGTGATGTGTCCGGCGGCGCGCTCGGTGTCCGGGTTGAGGCCGGCGCCGATCGCGTTGAGCACGTCACGTTCGGTGATGATCCCGACGCCTTCGCCATCGGGGTCTTCGACGATGGCAGACCCGACGCGCCGGGCTGACATCAGTCGCGCCGTCTGGCGCAGTGTGTGGTCGGGACCGACAATCAGCACGGTTTTGGACATAGCGTCGCGAACCTGCATCGCGCATCACCCCTTCAGGAACGCACGGTACGGCCATAGTGACCCGGACGGGGGCAACTCTCAAGAGTTCAGCGCATTCGTGCCGCAAGCGGTGTACTGGCGCGCACAACTGCTCACGACGGCCTCTTCCCCGGTCCGTTACCCTGTCCTGACCCACGTCCCCCTGCGTGGCTTTGCGGATGAAGGAAACCTCATGATCGGACTGGTTCTCGCGGCTGGCGCGGGACGTCGCCTGCGTCCATACACCGACCACGTGCCGAAGGCGCTGATGGAGGTCGACGGCACGACGACCATCCTCGACATCGCGCTGCGCAACCTCGCGGCGGCCGAGCTGCGGGACATCACCATCGTGGTCGGCTACGCGGCGCACGCCGTCACCGAGCGCCAGGAGGCCTTGGAAAAGGAGTACGACGTCCGGCTCACCTTCATCCACAACGACAAGGCTGAGATCTGGAACAACGCGTACTCGCTGTGGCTGGCCCGGGAGGCGTACGCGAACGGGGCGCTGGTCGTGAACGGGGACACGGTCCACCCGGCGAGCGTGCAGCGCACCCTGCTGGCCGCCCGCGAGAGCGACGACGCGGGCATCTACGTCGCCCTCGACGACATGAAGAGCCTCGCGGACGAGGAAATGAAGGTGATCACGGACGACACCGGGCGCCTGTTGAAGATCACCAAACTGATGGACCCGGCCGACGCGACCGGCGAGCACATCGGCGTCACCCTCATCGAGGCGCACGCGGCGGCCGCGCTCACCGACGCGCTGGAGAACACCTGGCGGCGCGACCCCAACCTGTTCTACGAGGACGGATACCAGGAGTACGCCGAACGCGGCGGCAAGGTCCAGACCGTCAGCATCGGTAAGCTCGACTGGGTAGAGGTCGACAACCACGAGGACCTCGCCCGGGCCCGCGAGATCGCGTGCACGTACTAGGAGAGCCAACGTGCCGCTGCTAGCGCGTACGGTCACCACGCCCCTCGTGATCGACATCCGGCGCGGGGCGGTGGCCGACCTCGGCCAGATGCTCGCCGACCGGCGCATCTCGGCCGGCGGCGACGTGGCGATCGTGGTCGGCCCGGGTCAGGGGGAACGGGTCGCCGAACTGGTGCGGCCGAGCCTCAACCGCGCCGACGTGTTCACCGTGAGCGGCGGCTCGGTGGAGGCGGCGCTCGACCTCGGCGAGAAGATCCGGGCCGGTTCGTACGACGCCGTCGTCGGCATCGGCGGCGGCAAGACGATCGACACGGCCAAGTACGCGGCCACCCGGTACGCCCTGCCCATGGTGAGCGTCGCGACGAGCCTGGCCCACGACGGGATCGCCTCCCCGGTGGCCGCCCTCGACCACGACGGCGGCAAGGGCTCCTACGGCGTCCACATTCCGATCGCCGTCCTGGTCGACCTCGACTTCGTGGTCGCCGGGCCGCGCCGGCAGACCCGCGCGGGCATCGGCGACGCGCTGAGCAACCTCAGCGCGGTCGCCGACTGGGAGCTGGCCCACCGGTACCGGCGCGAGCCGGTGGACGGCCTCGCGCTCACCCTGGCGCGCACGAGCGCGGAGGCGCTGCTGCACCACCCCGGCCGCATCGGCCGGGGCGCCGACGACAGTACGCAGGACGACTTCCTGCGCGTACTCGCCGAGGCGCTCGTCCTGGGCGGGCTGGCCATGTCGGTGTGCGGGTCGAGCCGGCCCTCGTCGGGCGGCTGCCACGAGATCTCGCACGCCATCGATCACCTCTACCCGCACACCGCCGCGCACGGCGAGCAGGTGGGCCTCGGCGCGCTGTTCTGCACGTACCTGCGGGTCAGCCGCGGCCTGGAGGACGCCGCCCGGTTCAGTCAGCTCGGTGCCGCGCTCGCGCGCCACGGCCTGCCCCGGGTGCCGGCCGACGTGGGACTGTCCGTCGGGCAGTTCGCCGAGGCGGTGCTGCACGCGCCGGGCACGCGCCCCGATCGTTACACCATCCTGGAGCACGTCGGCTTCACCGCCGACGAGGCCCTGGCGACCGTCAAGGAGTACGTCGATGCAGTCGGCGACTGAGGTTTACGTGCGATCCACCGTCCCCAGCGTGGGCGACTTCTACCGCACCAACCGCGGCGGCGGGCTGCTCAGCGAGGCCGTGCACCAGTGGGGCGGCGCGTTGTTCGCCCGCGCCGGCTTCCGCCGGGGCACCGCGCCGACCACGCTCACGCTGACCAACCTCGTGCTGGGCCTCGGCGCGAGCGTCGCGGTCATCGCCCTGGCGGGTCCGGCGGCCGCCGGGACCGTCCCGTTCTGGGTACCCGGCCTGATCGCGCTGGTCGGCTGGCAGATCGCCTACATGCTCGACTGCGCCGACGGGCAGTTGGCGCGCGTCAGCGGACGGCAGAGCGCCGCCGGCGGCCGGGTGGACATCCTCTGCGACGTGGCTGCCCAGATCGGCCTGGTGACGGCCGTGAGTTCGGTGATGCTGGCCCAGCGCCCCGACACGCCCCTGTGGCTGGTGGCGCTGTTCGCCGGCAGCTGGATGGTCAACCTGGTCACGTCGGTGATGCAGTCGGGCCCGGCCGCGGCGAGCATGGTCACCTCGCGCTCGCTGCCCGTCCGGCTGGTCAAGCTCGTCCGCGACTACGGCGCCGTCATCACGCTATTCGCGCTCGTCATCCTGTTCATTCCGCAGTGGACGATCGTGCCGGTGGTGTTCTTCACGGCCGTGAACACGCTGTTCCTGTTCGCCAGCATCGCGTTCAGCGCGCGTGCCGCCCTGCGGGCCGCGCCGCGCTGACCTCGCGGTAGATCTCCACCAGCCGCCCCGTGACAACATCGGGGTGGAACAGCTCCTCGTACCGCTTGCGTGCCGCGCCGGCCAAAGACAATGCCTGGGTACGGGCGACCGCGAGCGCGTCGGCAAGGCTGCCCGCCTCGGGGGCGACGACCCACCCGCCCACTCCAGGTAAGCAGAGCGTTCTGCTTACTCCGGGTGTGCGTTGCTGGTCAGCACCCACCAGGAACGGCACGCCGCCCACATCCGTACCGAGCACGGGCCGCCCGTTGGCGAGCGCCTCGATGATCGCCGTCGGCAGCACATCGTGCCAGGTCGGCACCGCCACGAACACCGCCGCCGCCCGCAACTGGGCGGGCATCTCCTCGCGGGGCACCACGCCCAAGTAGGTCACGTCCGACCGCTCGGCGGCCGCCGCCTCCGCCAGCGGACGCAGCTCGCCGTCGCCGGCGATGCGCAACTGGCCCAGCGCCCCGTCCGGATGCCGGCGCCACGCGTCCAGCAGCAGGCCCAGGCCCTTCTCGGGGCTGAGCCGGGCGGCGTACAGGAAGCCGTCGCCCACCCCGGCCGGCGGCGGTCCCGGGTCGGGGACCGCGTTGGGCTTGACGACGATGTTCGCCTCTTCAATCCCGTACGCCATGAGGTGGTCTTTGATCGCCGTCGTCAGGGCGATGTACCGGTCGACGGAGCGCCACGTGCCCCGGTGCGCGGCGAGCGCGGTGGCCATGGCCAGGCTCTGCGCCTTGGACCCCCGATAGCAGGAGTGCACGACGGCCGGCAGCCCGAACGCCCGGCCCTTGCAGTCGGTGCAGATGTGACCGTCGCGGAAGTACAGGCCCGACGCGCACACCTGGCGGTAGTTGTGCACCGTCTGGATCACCGGGACGCCGTGCGCGTGCGCGGTACGGATCACCCAGGGGGACAGCAGCGGGTACGGGTTGTGCAGGTGCAGCAGGTCAGGGCGCTCTTTTTCGATAATGGCGGCCAGGTCGCGCTGGGCCCGGCGGTTGTAGACCGGCGACGCCGGCAGCAGGGCCTTGTCCAGCAGCGGCAGCGCCCCGATGTCGTCGGAGTTGCGCTGGAACGGCACCACCTCGACGCCGGCCGCGCGCAACTGCTCGATCTCGGCGTCGACGATCACGTTCTCCCCGGAGGGGAGCGCCTCGCGGTAGCGGTTGTGCGCGATGACCACCTTCACGGCGGTAACCTACCTCTCCCGGCGGGTACCGTTGTCGCGTGCCCGAGTTGCCGGAAGTGGAGGGGCTCGCCGCGGACCTTCGCGAGCGGGTCGTGGGCCGGCGCGTCGAACGGGTCGACATCGCCGCGATCAGCGCCCTCAAGACGTACGATCCGCCGCCCACCGCCCTGCACGGGCAGGTCGTCACCGATGCCGGGCGATTCGGGAAATTCCTCGACATTCAGGTCGGCGAGCTGCACCTCGTGGTCCACCTCGCCCGCGCGGGGTGGCTGCACTACCGCGACTCGCTGGGCGCCACACCGCTCAAGCCCGGCAAGGGGCCGATCGCGCTGCGGGTGCGCTTCGACGACGGCAGCGGCTTCGACCTGACCGAGGCGGGCACCCAGAAGAAGCTCGCCGCCTACCTGGTCACCGACCCGCGCCTCGTGCCGGGCGTGTCCCGACTCGGGCCGGACGCCCTCGGGGTCGACCTGGCGGGCTTCGCCGACGCGATCCGCGCCCAGCGCGGCCAGCTCAAGGGCGTACTCACCGAGCAGCAGGTCATCGCGGGCATCGGCAACGCGTACTCCGATGAGATCCTGCACCGCGCGAAGCTGTCACCCTTCGCGATCAGCGCGCGGCTCACCGACGATCAGGTGGCGCGGTTGTACGAGGCGACGCGGGCCGTGCTCACCGAGGCGGTCGCCAAGTCGGTGGGCCAGCGGGCGGCCAGCCTCAAGGCCGAGAAGAAGGCCGGTCTCGTCGTGCACAACCGCACCGGCCTGCCCTGTCCGGTCTGCGGCGACCTGATCCGGGAAGTCTCGTTTGCCGATTCCAGCCTGCAGTACTGCCCGACCTGCCAGACCGGCGGCAAGCCGTTGGCCGACCGGCGACTGTCCCGTCTTGTCAGATAGGGACCCGACTGTCCGCTGGGCGCACGGCGCTCGACACGGCGCCGCCGTGGCGATTACTGTCGGCCAGTCGGCGGTTGCAGGTGCTCACCGCCGTGGCAAACTGGGTGAGCTGTGACAGTACTGGTGTCGCGGTTGGCGCGGCCGCCCGAGCGGATGAAGGTCGGTTGATCCGACGTGGCATGGGAGGACACACCCGAGGTGACAACGAGCCTCCGGCCTTCCACCACGGCGGGGGTGCACAGACGCGGACGGCACCGGGCCCGGGTTCCCGAGAGCATCGAGATCATCCCGACCCATAACGGCGTGCCGCGCTCCGGCCTGTTCAAGGCGCGCCGGGCGTCGACATGGCACCGCCCGTACCGCCTGGGTCTGCTCTTCCTCGACTACGGCGCCGCGGCGCTGGCCAGCTTCACCGCCAGCCAGTACGACAAGTCCGCCGCCGGCTTCAACAGCCAGACCCTTCTCGTCCTGGTGGAGTACCTGTACCTGCCGCTGGCCTGGATCGTCGTGCTCTGGGGGCACGGCGCGTACGACCGGCGGTACCTGGGACACGGCGCCGACGAGTTCAAGCGGGTCGTCCGGGCCGCGGTCACCATGACGGCGCTCGTCGCGTTCGTCGCCTTCTCCACCGTGACCAACCTGTCGCGTGTCACCGTCGGCATCGTCATCGTGTCCACGCTCGTCTACCTGCTCATCGGCCGGTACTTCGCGCGGCGGTTCCTCATCGTGGCCCGCGGCCGCGGCCGGGCCCGCAACCGGCTGCTCCTCGTCGGGACGCTGCCCGAGGCGCTGGAGGTCTACACGGCCGTCAGCCGGGCACCCGGTGCCGGCATGATGCCGATCGGCATCCGGCTCACCGAGGGGTACGTGAACACCCGCGGGCTGACCACCCCCGTACCGGTGTTCGTCGGCCGGGAGGTGATGAGCCTCGTCCGGGAACTGGGCGCCGACACGATCGCGGTGTGCGGCTCGGCCAGCAACGAGCCCGGCGAGCTGCGCCGGCTCGCGTGGCAGCTGGAGGGCACCGGCATCGACCTCGTCGTCGCCCCCCAGTTGACCGACATCGCCGGCCCGCGCGTGCACATCCGGCCGGTCGAGGGCCTGCCCCTGCTGCACGTCGAGGAGCCGACGCTCGCCGGCCTCGCCTGGCTGTTCAAGAACTTCATGGACCGGGTGATGTCGGCCCTGCTCCTGCTGCTGATCTCACCGCTGTTCCTGCTCATCGCGATCGGGATCAAGCTGTCCGACCGGGGGCCGGTGTTCTTCCGGCAGTCCCGCGTCGGCCGCGAGGGCCAAACGTTCCGGGTCTGGAAATTCCGGACCATGTACACCGACGCCGAGGAGCGGCTGGCCCACCTCGTCGAGCAGAACGAGACCGACGGGCTCCTCTTCAAGATTCGCAACGACCCGCGGATCACGCCGATCGGCCGGTTCCTGCGCGCCAGCTCCCTCGACGAGCTACCCCAGCTGATCAACGTCCTGTTCGGCGACATGTCGCTTGTCGGCCCTCGCCCGCTGCCGGCCGACGACGGCGACTTCCTCGGCGACGTCCGCCGCCGCCTGCTCGTCCGGCCCGGCATGACGGGCCTGTGGCAGGTGTCGGGCCGCTCGGAACTCTCCTGGGACGACGCGGTACGCCTCGACCTGTACTACGTCGACAACTGGTCGCTGGCCTTCGACCTGCTCATCCTCTGGCGCACAATCGGCGTCGTCCTGGCCCGCAAGGGCGCGTACTAGCGCCGTCTCCGTACGGTCCCCGTCCTTCCCGCCCGACACGCTGGCTCACGGTGCCCGCCCGTGCCCGTGTGTCGCCGGGCGACCCGCGTCGGTCCGCATATGTGCACATGTGACGGGATGGCGACGCTCGCCGCTGGCGCTCACGCTCGCCGCTCGCCGCTCGCGCTCGCCATTTGCGCACATATGGCGGGGTGGGGGCCTCGCCTGCCGCCGTTTGTGCGCATACGGCGCGGTGGCGCCTGTGCCTTTCGCCGTTTGTGCGCATAGGGCGAGGTGGCAGGCCCCGTCCGCCGCCGTTTGTGCGCATAGGGCGGGCGGGCGGCCTCGCTTGTCGCTGTTTGTGTGCATACGGCGCGGTGGCGCCCGTGCCTTTCGCCGTTTGTGCGCATAGGGCGAGGTGGCAGGTCTCGTCCGCCGCCGTTTGTGCGCATAGGGCGGGCGGGAGGCCTCGCCTGTCGCCGTTTATGCGCATACGGCGAGGTGGACGGCTTCGCCTGTCGCCGTTTGTGCGCATAGGGCGAGGTGGACGGCTTCGCCTGTCGCCGTTTGTGCACATATGGCGAGGGGGACGGCTTCGCCGCTCGCCGTATACGCGCATAGGGCGGGGTGGGGGCCTCACCTGTTGCCATTTGCGCCCAAATGGCGAGGTGGCATGGCCTGCCTGCCGCCAATTGTGCGCATATGGCGAGGTGGCGGGCCTCGCCTGTCGCCGTATGTGCACATATGGCGGGGAGGGCGCGGTGGTGAGGGCAGGGCGGGAGGGTCACCGGGCGGGAGGGTCGTCGCACGGGAGGGCCGCCGGGCGGGCTCCACAACTTCTTCACCTGGCCGGACGGGGTTCTCCATAGGTGCTCGTTAGAGTCTGCGGACATGAACGAGCGACGGATTCTGGTGGTGGAGGACGAGCCCACCATCGCCGACGCGGTGGCGGCCCGGTTGCGGGCCGAGGGGTTCGCCGTCGAGCTCGCTCACGACGGGCCGACCGCGGTCGCGCGGGCGGAGGCGGTTCAGCCCGACCTGGTGGTCCTCGACATCATGTTGCCGGGGTTCGATGGTCTCGAGGTGTGCCGGCGTATTCAGGCGAGTCGGCCGGTACCGGTGCTCATGCTGACCGCCCGCGACGATGAGACCGACCTGCTGGTGGGCCTCGCCGTCGGCGCGGATGACTATCTCACCAAGCCGTTCTCGCTGCGGGAGCTGGCCGCCCGCGTGCACGCTCTGCTGCGGCGGGTGCAGCGTCATCCGGGTACGAGCGCGGGCGATGCGATCACCCGCGTCGGCGATCTGGAGATCAACCGGACGCAGCGGCGGGTACGCCGGGCGGGCGTCGAGGCGCACCTGACGCCGACCGAGTTTGACCTGCTGGTACACCTTGCCAGCCGGCCGAGGGCGGTGCTGGCCCGGGAGCGGCTGCTGGCCGACATCTGGGGGTGGGCCGACGCTTCGGGGACGCGTACGGTCGACAGCCACATCAAGGCGCTGCGCCGCAAGCTCGGCGCGGATGTGATCCGTACTGTGCACGGGGTCGGCTACGCCCTGGACCTGGCGTGACCGATCGGTTGGCGCGATTGTTCGCCGCCCTGCCCCGGCCGCTGGACCCCGTACGGTCGATCAAGCTGAAGCTGGGCATTCTGCTGGTCAGCTCGGGTGCGGCGGGCCTGTCGTACTTCTGGTTGCAGATCGGCGGCATCCCGCCGGTGACCTCGGCGATCGCCATCGGGCTGGCGCTGGCCACCTCGCAGGTGTTGGCGCACGGCATGACGCAGCCGCTGCGCGAGATGACGGCCGCCGCGCGGGCGATGGCGCGCGGTGACTACAGCCGCCGGGTACGCGCCACGTCGCGTGACGAGGTGGGCGAGCTGGCGACCGCGTTCAACCTGATGGCCGCCGACCTCGCGGCCGCCGACCAGCAGCGCCGCGAGATGATCGCGAACGTCTCGCATGAACTGCGTACCCCCATTTCCGCCCTGCAGGGTGTCCTGGAGAACCTGGTCGACGGGGTAGCGGAGCCCGATCCCGCGACGCTGCGGACCGCCCTCACCCAGACCGAACGGCTCGGCCGGCTGGTCACCGAGCTGCTCGACCTGTCCCGCATCGAGGCGGGTGCCCAGCCGTTGCGGCTGGCCATCCTCGACGTGGCGGACCTGCTGGCCGACGTGGTGGCGGAGGCCGAGGTGATGGCCGCCGGGGCGGGGCGGGACGTACGGCTCGACGCGTTCACCCGGCCGGACGCCGCCCGCGTGGTCGCCGACCGGGGGCGGCTGTGCCAGGTGCTGGTGAACCTGCTGGACAACGCCACCCGGCACAGTCCGCCGGGCGGCGTGGTCACCGTCATCGCGTACCGCAACGGCGCGGGCATGACGATCGACGTCAGTGACGAGGGCCCCGGCATCGCGCCGGCCGACCGGGCCCGCATCTTCGAGCGGTTCACGCGCGGCGAGCGGGCCACCGGCGGCGGTACGGGCCTGGGCCTGGCCATCGCCCGGTGGGCCATGGACCTGCACGGGGGCACGATCACGGCCGTCGACCCGCCGGGCGGACGCGGCTGCTGCGTGCGCTTGACCCTGCCCGACATTCCCGTACTGGACTGATCCGCGACCTCGCTCCGGGACGCGCCGCACGGCGGCCGCCCCGCGATAACGCACGCCCACTGATACCAGGAGTTGATCATGACGGTACCTGAAACCCCGGTGGTCGTCGTCAACGGCGGACCGGTCGTCCAGTGGTGGACGGCGCCGCGGCCGCGGCATGGCGCCGAGCTTAGC
>JAEZGP010000789.1 GCA_023437285.1 Actinomycetes bacterium
GTGATCTCGCCGCTGATCGCGCTGATGCACGACCAGGTCGACGCGCTCACCACGCTGGGCGTGCGCGCGGGTTATCTCAACTCGACGCAGGACTTCGGCGAGCGCCGCGCGGTCGAGGCCGAGTTCCTCGCCGGCGAACTGGACCTGCTCTACCTGGCGCCGGAGGCGCTCGGCTCGGCCAACACGATGTCGCTGCTCACGCGCGGCGAGATCGGGCTGTTCGCGATCGACGAGGCACACTGCGTGGCGCAGTGGGGCCACGACTTCCGGCCCGACTACCTGAACCTGTCGGTGCTGCACGAGCGCTGGCCGGACGTGCCGCGCATCGCGCTGACCGCCACGGCGACCACGGCGACCCGCGATGAGATCGCCACCCGGCTGGATCTCGGCGGGGCACGCCAGTTCGTCGCCAGCTTCGACCGCCCGAACATCCAGTACCGGATCGTGCCGAAGGTCGACCCCAAGGCGCAGCTGCTCGACCTGCTGCGCGGCGAGCACGCGGGCGACGCCGGCATCGTGTACTGCCTGTCGCGCGCGTCCGTGGAGCGCACGGCCGAGATGCTGGTCGCCAACGGCATCGACGCGCTGCCCTACCACGCTGGCCTCGACGCGGGCACGCGCTCGGCCAACCAGCGCCGCTTCCTGCGCGAGGACGGGCTGGTCATGGTCGCGACGATCGCGTTCGGCATGGGCATCGACAAGCCCGACGTACGGTTCGTCGCCCACCTCGACCTGCCCAAGTCGGTGGAGGGTTACTACCAGGAGACGGGCCGCGCGGGCCGCGACGGCCAGCCGTCCACCGCCTGGCTGGCGTACGGGCTGCAGGACGTCGTCCAGCAACGCAAGATGATCGACACGTCGGACGCCGACCGCGCGCGGCGGCGGGTCCTGGCCGCGCATCTCGACGCGATGCTCGCGCTGTGCGAAACCGTCCAGTGCCGGCGCGGGCAGCTGCTCAACTACTTCGGCGAACCGTCGACCGGCCCGTGCGGCAACTGCGACACGTGCCTGACGCCGCCGGAGTCGTGGGACGGCACGGTCGCCGCGCAGAAGTTGCTCTCCACGGTGCTGCGGCTCGACCGCGAGCGCGGTCAGCGCTTCGGCGCCGGCCAGTGCGTCGACATCCTGCTGGGCCGCAAGACCGACAAGGTCGTCCAGTACCACCACGACGAGCTGACCGTGTTCGGCGTGGGCACCGACCTGACCGAGCCCGAGTGGCGCACCGTGATCCGTCAGCTGCTCGCCCAGGGGCTGCTCGCCGTGCAGGGCGACTACGGCACGCTCGCGCTGACCGAGTCGAGCGCGGACGTGCTGGCCAAGCGGCGCCAGGTCATGCTCCGCAAGGACCCGCCCCGCCCGTCACGCCGGTCCCGCTCCGCGACCGCCGCCCCGCGCGCGGCCGCGCCGGAGGCCCTGGCCGGGCCGGACGCCGAGCTGTTCGAGCGTCTTAGGGCCTGGCGGGGGGCGACGGCCAAGGAACTGGGCGTCCCGGCGTACGTGGTCTTCCACGACGCCACGTTGCGCCAGATCGCCGCCCAGCGCCCCGCCACCCTGGCCGAGCTGAGCACGATCAGCGGCGTGGGCGAGGCGAAGCTGGCCAAGTTCGGCCAGTCGGTCCTCGACACGATCGCCTGACGGTTGCGGGCACGTCGACGGCTACGCGCGGGCCCGGATCGGGGCGATGACGAGACCGTCCGGGGTGTCGATGACCCGGACGCGGGCGTGGTAGTGCTCGGCGAGCAGCCGCTCGGTCAGGACCTCACGGGGCGGGCCGGCCGCGGCGACCCGGCCGCCGGACAGCAGCACCAGCCGCTCCGCGTACTCCCCCGCGATCGACAGGTCGTGCATCGTGGCGAGCACGGTCAGCCCGTGGTCGCGGCGCAACTGGTCGACGAGGTCCAGCACCTCCTGCTGGTGGCCGATGTCCAACGCGGACGTCGGCTCGTCGAGCAGCAGGACCGTCGCCTCCTGGGCGAGGGCCCGGGCGAGGAACGCGCGCTGCCGTTCGCCGCCCGACAGGGTCTCCAGCGCACGGCCGGCGAACCCGTGCAGGTCCAGCCGGTCCAGCACCTCGTCAACCGCGTCCAGGTCACGCTGCGACTCGCGCCCCAGGGTCGCGATGAACGGGGTACGCCCCAGCAGCACGTAGTCGAGCACGCTCATGCCGGGCGGTACGACGGGCGTCTGCGGCACGGTGGCGACCAGCCGGGCCCGTTCGCGCCGCCGCATCCGCGCCAGCGGCGTACCCGCGATGGTGATGGACCCGTCGAACGGCAGCAGGCCGCCGACGGCGCGCAACAACGTCGACTTTCCGGCGCCGTTCGGGCCGATGATCGTCACCCAGGAGCCGGCCGCGACCGTGAGGTCGACGCCGTGCAGGATCCGCGTGCCGTCGAACGCGACCCGCACCCCGTCGATCGCGATCATCCGGTCACCCGCCTGGCGGTGCGCAGCACGATGATGAAGAACGGCGCGCCGAAGAACGCCGTCATCACGCCGATGGGGATCTCGTTCGGCGCGTCGAGGGTGCGCGCGGCCAGGTCGGCCAGGCACAGGAACGCCGCCCCGAACAGCAGCGACAGCGGCAGGATCACCCGGTATCCGCTGCCCGCGAGCAGCCGTACCGTGTGCGGCACGATGATCCCGACGAAGCCGATGAGGCCCGAGACCGACACGGCCGCCGCGGTCCCCAGCGACGCCACGATGATCAGAACATAGCGGGTACGGGCTGGATGGGCCCCCAGCGCGGCCGCCTCCTCGTCGCCGACCGACATGACGTCGAGCTGGCGCCCCAGGGGCAGGATGACGAGCGCCGCCACCACGACGTACGGCAGCAGGAGCAGGACGTCGTGCCAGCCGGTCGTGCCGAGCC
Organism: Actinomycetes bacterium; assembly: GCA_023437285.1. Lineage (GTDB taxonomy): Bacteria > Actinomycetota > Actinomycetes > Mycobacteriales > Micromonosporaceae > Luedemannella. The sequence goes on from JAEZGP010000789.1 coordinate 2,873, forward strand.
GACCCATGATCCACGAGTACACCTCGCGGATCGTGTCCACGTACTTCTGCTGCACGAACGTCTGGCCGGCCGTCAGGAAGCTGGCCACCGCCACCCCCGCGAGGATCAGCGTGGCGGGCGTGCGCGAGCGGCCGCCGGCGGCGCCGAGCCCGTACGTCAGACCCACCGCGACGAGCGCCCCGACGAACGCCGCGAGCGGGACGATCGCCGGGGTGCCGGACCCGCCGATCG
>JAEZGP010000791.1 GCA_023437285.1 Actinomycetes bacterium
CGCCCGGCCCGGCCGAGAATGTGTGCGTCTCGTCGTGGATGAGCAGCGTGCCGGTCGCGGCGGGCAGCTCGCGTACCCCCGCCAGGTAGCCCGGCGAGGGCGCCACGATGCCGATGTTGGTCAGCGCGGGCTCGATCAGCACGGCCGCCACGTCGCCGTGCGCGAGTTCGCGGGCCAACCCGTCAAGGTCGTTGATCTCGACCACCCGGCTGGTGGCCAGCACGTCCGTCGGCGCGCCCACGTTGCCCTCCCGAGACGCGGGCCGGCCGGCCGCGTCGAGCACGATCAGGGACTCGTCGACGCTGCCGTGGTAACAGTACGAGTGGAAGAGGATCCTCGGACGGCCGGTGAGCGCGCGGACCAGGCGGATCGCCCACCGGTTCGCGTCGGTCGCCGTGAGGGAGAAGCTCCAGTACGGCAGGCCGAAGCGCCGCGCCAGCTCCGCCCCGACCCAGGCGGCGTCCTCGGTCGGCATCATCGCGGTCGCCCCGCCCAGCTCGCCGAGCCGCCGCGCCACGGCGTCGACGACCGGGGCGGGGGAGTGCCCGGCCATGGCCCCCGTGTCGCCCAGGCACAGGTCGACAAGATCGTGACCGTCGAGGTCGGTCACGTGCGCGCCACGCGCGGCCGACAGGTACACCGGGGTGGTCTTGTTCATCCAGGTCATGGGTACGCGGCCGAAGAGGTGGTCGGCGGCGGCGTACGCGGCCCGGGAGCGGGGATTGCGCTCGTCGAAGAGCCGCCGCTCGGCGGCGACCAGCTCGGCGAGGCGCGCGCGGTTGATCATTGCCACATCATGCCGACTACTGGCTGCTCACGCCATGGGTCAGGAGTCCGCCATCGCGGCCGTGATGGCGGTGCGGGTCGCCCGGCGCGCCGGCAGGAAACCCGCCACCATGGCCGCCCCCGTCGCCAGCGCCACGTACCCGATCAGCTGCGCGACGGGCACCTCCGGGCTGCCGTGCCCGTACGTGCCGATCAGGCTCGCCGCGGTCACCCAGCCGGCGCCGATGCCGAACCCGACCCCGAGCAGCGCCGCGACCAGGCCCATGAGCAGCGCCTCCAGCAGGAACACGCGCCGCAGCTGCCCGGCACCCAGGCCCAGCGCCCGCAGCGTCGCCGACTCGCGCGTGCGTTCCAGGATGGACAGCGCGAGCGTGCTCATGATGCCCAGCACCGCGATGATCGTGGAGATGCTGAGCAGGCCCGCGAACTGCGACAGCCGCTTGTCCAGTTCCTCGTCCAGCGCCGCCTTGCGCTCGGCCCGCGACTCGACGCTGACCAGGGGATAGGTGTCGAGGACCGCGTCGAGGGCCGCGTGCGCCGCGGTCACCGACGCCGAGGTCGCCTTCCGGACCAGCACCTCGTCGCCGGCCACCTTGCCGAACTGGTCGTCCAGGTCCGCCCACGTGACCAGCGCGTCGCCCCGGGTGGGGGCGTCGTCGTAGAGCGCCACGATCCGCCGCGCCGGCCCCGGCGCGTCCCAACTGCTCAGGTCCACCCGGTCGCCCACGCCGAGGCCCACCTCGTAGGCCAGGCCCCGCCGGATCGCCACCGTGCCCGGGCCGAGGTCGTCCAGGCTGCCGTCCATCACCTCGACCGAGCCGGCGAGCGAGGCGTCGCCGGGGTCGATCGCCGACACCGTCGTCTGGTACCCGTTCGCCCACGCCGGCGCCGTACGCGTCCGCGCGACCAGGCCGATCTCGGGTCGCGCCGAGAGGTCGGCGACCATCCTCGCGGGCAACTGCCTACTTCCCGAGTACGGGATGGGATCGACGACGAAGTCGATGGGGAAGTTCTCGTTGAGTTCCCGTTCGCCCTGCACCCGGGCGGTGTCCAGGACGACGGTGAACATCGTCAGCAGCGCGATGCCGATCATGAGGGCGGTGGTGTTCGCGGCGGCCCGCCCGGGGTTGCGCTCGGCCGACGAGGCGGCCAGCCGCGCGGTGATGCCGAACACCCGGGCCGGCAGCCAGCCGACCAGCGCGGTCAGCCGGCCGATCACCAGCGGCAGCGCCACCACGATCCCGACGAAGCACGCCATCGCGCCGGCCAGGATGATCGGCGTACCGCTGAACCCCATGCCCGGCCGCCGACCGACCGCCATCACCGCGACGCCGAGCACGCCGAGCCCGACCGCACCGACGATCCGCGCGGCCACCACGAGCCGGCGCCGCGTCGTCGTCCGCGGCTGCGGGCCGTCGCGCAGCGCGGCCAGCGGGGAGATCCGGGCAGCGGCCCACGCCGGCAGCACCCCCGCGGCGATCGCCGTCAGCACGCCCACGACCAGCCCGGCCGCGATCGTCACCGGCCGCACCACGAGCGAATGATCGGGTACGGCGTCGCCGAACAGGTCCCGGCCCAGGATCAGCAGCCGGCCGACCCCGGCGCTGGCCGCCAGCCCGACCGCCGACGCCACCAGGCCCACCACGGTCGACTCGGCCAGCATAAGGCCGAAGATCTGCGTACGGGACGCCCCGACGCAGCGCAGCAGCGCCAACTGCCGGGTGCGCTGCGCCACCAGGATCGTGAACGTGTTGCGGACCACCAGGCACGACACCACCAGCGCCACGAGCGCCGCCGCCAGCAGCGTGTTGAGCAGCCCCTCGGCGTACTTGGCGCTGGCCCGGGCGAGCTGCCAGCGCAGGTCGTCACCCGTGAGCACCCGGTACTCGCCGCCGACCGCGGCGCGTACCCGCCCGGTCAGCTCCCCGGCGCTCACGCCCGGCTCGGCGGTCGCCACGATCTCGGCGTACCCGCGTGGTTTGACCAGTGCGGCCAGGTCCGCGTCGCCGAGGGCGACCACCGTGAACCAGGCGAACGGGATGCTCGCGCCGTAGTCGACGACGGCGCTCAGCCGCAGTTGTTTGGGTTTGCCGGCGCGGTCGACGACCCGGAACGAGTCGCCGGGCCCGATGCCCAGGCGACGCGCCGTCGGCTCGTCGAGCGCCGCCTGGCCCCGCGCGGCCGGCAGCGTCCCGGACACCAGGCGGAACATCGCCAGCTCCGGCACGCTCGGCAGGGACACCGCCATGCCGACGTAGCCCTCGCTCGTGATCACCCGGCCGTTGCGGTCCAGGACGCCCAGCTCACCCGTGCGGCGGGCATCCACGGCGGCCACCCCCGGCACCGCGCGCACGACGTCGACGACGGACGCGTCCACCCGGCGCTCGAACCCGTACCCGGCGCCCCCGCGCGGCTCCACCGCCACGTCCACGTTCGCGGCCGGGCGGGCCAGGTCGACGAAGAAGGCGGCCTCGGCCGTGTCCCGGTAGATCAAGGTGCCGGCCAGGAAGCTCACGCCGAGGGCGATGGCCAGGCTGGTGAGGACGGTCCGAAGCTTGTGGTGGCGCAGCCCGGCCAGTGCGACGCGGATCATCACCCGCCAGCATGCCCGCGCCGGCGCGCGGGTGGACGCCCACTGTCCGCCTGCCGACAGGCCGCTACCCGCCTCCGCGGCAGGGCGGCGACGGGCAGCGGGTCTGGGTGGATCTCTGTGTTGTGTGTGGTGTGCCCGCCGTCCTGGGCGGGCTGACCGTCACCGGCCCGCGAGCAGGCGGACCAGGGCGGCGTCGATGTCGAGGTGCTCGGTCTCGTGGCCCCGGGGAACGACCACGTACGTGCGCCTCAGGAAGCGCACGAGCACGCTGCGGGGAACCTCGAAGAGGGCGTTGCCGTCGGGGGACGAGAGAGCGAGCGCGACGTAGTCGCCGCGCGGCGTGGCCCACGGCCACACCCGCACGTCGCCGATGCCGGTCGGCTCGTCGAGCCCATTGACGAGCAACTCCCGCGCGAACGACCAGCTGACCGTCTCGCCGCTGGTGGACTCCGCGTGGAACAGGACATGGACCGCGTAAGGGTCGGCCGGGTCGTAGCGTAGGCTTGCCCGAACCGGCATCGCGGTGGCGTCAGGTGCGACGAGCCGCAGCGATGTCTCGACCTCAACGGTCGTTGGACGAATAGCACTCATAGACGTACTCCCCCCGGCACCGCTGCGTGGCGGCTTGCGTCCCACGCAATTCCCATACTCAGGTGATACCCCTCAACACGCTCCGTCATCAGCCGATCTCACCTAGTAGTGGGAAGTAGATTCCAAAGATCATGCGGGTCTGTGCCTGTGTCGGACGCCGTGTCCGTTTTTACGAGGCCGTCGGGGGCCGCCCGGCGACGCCGGCCGGTCCTGTGTCGTCTCACTCCGCTAACGTCGATGCGGTGGCAGGAGTGACGGACGTTGCGAAACGATGCAGACGGGAACACGACCCGTGACAACACGTCTCCGAACCCGGTTTCGGTCGTTGATCCCGTGCCCCTCCCGGAGGACCATTCCGTGATCGACAAAGTGCATCGCATCACCAAGAAGATCGTCATCGCGGTGGTCGGCGGCATCATCGTGGCCGGCGGCCTGGCGCTGGTCCCCCTGCCCGGCCCCGGCTGGCTCATCGTGCTCGCCGGCCTCGGCGTCTGGGCCATCGAGTTCCACTGGGCCCGCCGCCTGCTCACCTTCACCCGCGCCCAACTCCACCGCTGGTGGCAGTGGATCGGCCGCCAGCAATGGTGGGTCAAGGCCCTCGTCGGCCTCGGCACCATGATCTTCGTGGCGGCCGCCGTCGGCCTGTCCCTCTGGGTCGGCATCGGCACCGACGGCATCACCCACCTCTGGGACGTCGTACGGCAATAGGAGAGTACGGCTCGCCGGCCGGTACCGAGTCGCGCCGGTGCTGGGCGGTCAGGTACAGTCTTGGCGTCCCGGGCGATTAGCTCAGCGGGAGAGCGCTTCGTTCACACCGAAGAGGTCACTGGTTCGATCCCAGTATCGCCCACCATCAATACAGCCAGCTGAGGCGAGCAGGTAGCGTCGACGCTACCTCGAAAACCGGCCTCTACCTGCACGAGACTTGATCAGGTACAGGTAGCCCCTACCCAGCCTTACACCTGCAAACGGCGCCAGAGGCGGTTCTCGACACCCGCCCGTTCGGTGCTACCGCTACCTGATCATGCCGGGGCAGTTTTGGGCTGTGCGGGGCCGTTGCCCCTACCTCCTACCCAGGGGATGTCGGGGCAGGCCAGCGCTATAGAGGGTGGGGTAGGGCAGCCCTAGCGGTAGGCGGTGCCGTCCTACCTGCCGCGCGGTCCGGTGGGCCTTGATCGCAGCCGTCGTCGCGGCTAGTCCTCGATCGGGATGACGGGGCCGCCGCCGGCAAGTCCGGCGTACAGGCTGGTCTGGCGGGTGAGGACCGCGCAGTCGTGGTCGATCGCGGCGAGCGCAGCTGCGGCGGTATCTAGGCGGCCCACGAGGTCGTAGGCGGCGGCCAGCGCTCGCCAGTCTGCGGCGTCGGCGGAGAGCACGACGGTGGCGTGGTGGTCGACGAGCAAGTCAAGGCGGTCGGGGTCGGCAACGGAGTGCAGCGCTTCGGCCACGCTGATAACGGAGATCCCGACGGCGCACTGCTCGTCGTCGACTTCGGCGATCAGCTCACCGACGTGGATGGACTGGCGGGTGAACTCGATGATCGCGGAGGTGTCGAGGACAACCCGGATCGGCCGTTGACGTTCCTCGTCGCCGCTCACGCGGCGGTGACCGGAGGCAGTCCCATCTGGGCACGCCATGCCGCGCGGCGCTCTGGCGTGCGCTCAGCGTCGGCGGCGGCGAGCTTGGCGCGGGCGCGGGCCTTGCCTTCCTCGGTGACCTGAATGCCTACGGCAGCCAGCATCGCTGAGGTGTCCTCGCGGAGGTCAGGTGTGGGCTGGCTCATGAGTCGAGGATACGGCACCACGCCTGAGGCCGGGAGGACCGCGCGAGCGAGCGACGGTGGGCCGGGGTCGCGGCAGCGGTCGGTGTCCCAGAGTCGGCTCTGGGACGTTTGCGGCTGGTTCAGGTCGGCCGCGACCTGGCGCCGGCTAATGCAGGTCACGGCGCTTACGGGAGGTCGCGGGCGGGTCGCGGTGCCGCGACCTTCACCTTTGCCGCGACCTCGGCCGCGGCCGGGCGGGCATCTCGTGGCGGTCGCCGCGCCCCATCGGCGACACTGCCTCGCCCATTCAGCCCGGCGAGAGCGTTGCTGGCCGGTGACCGCGAATCGAACCGCGCCGCAGAGGTCCAGCGGACCGAATCGGTGGCGGACGTCTGGCGGCCCGCCGAGAAGGCCGCTGAGCCAAGATCTGGACGCTGTGGGTATGTGTCGGGAAGTGTCTGCACCGAATCATGGCTTAAATCCTGATGCTGAAACACCCTCGGGAGGGTCGGCGTCGCGATCACCCGCACGGCCTGCCCCCGAAGTGTTTCAGCCATGGGCCGGAGGAGTCAGGGAGAAGTCAGCAGCATGGATGACAACCGACGACACTCGTTGCGGCGGAAGGACATCCTGTCTGCAAAGATCGACACATTCCGACAACAGGCGATGTCGGCACGGGAAATGGCTCCAAGGCTCACACCGAAGAGGTCACTGGTTCGATCCCAGTATCGCCCACTAGCGAAAAGGCCCGCCCGAAGGCGGGCCTTCCGCTATGTCAGTGACGAACTGAGTGACTACGACTCTCGCTCATCGCCAATCGGGGGTTCTTCCGGACTGATGCCGTCACTGCCCCGATCGGCGTCGAAAATCCAGGACGTGCTGGTCAGACCACCGTGCAGGGGATGCCGTTGAGGGTGAACGCGGTCGGTTCAGCGGTGTTGCCGGTATGCGTCGCCTGGAAACCGATGTCGACGGAGGCCCCCGGGGCGAGCGTGCCGTTGTAGCTCAGGTTGGTGGCGCTCACCTGGCCGCTGGAGGGCGAGTACGTGGCGTTCCAGCCCGAAGTGATCGACTGGCCCGAAGGCAGCGTGAACCTCAGGGTCCAGCCATTGATCGTGGAGGTACCGGTGTTGGTGATCGTGATGCTGGCCGTGAACCCGGAGTTCCACGTGTTCATCGTGTAGGCGACCCGGGGACCCGCGCCACCCGTGGGCGAGGACGAGGTGGGCGAGGACGAGGTGGGCGCGGCGGAGGCGCTCGTGACGACAGCGCTCGTGACAGCGGCGCTGGTGACCGCCGCACTCGTGGGAGCCGAGGAGGTGGGCAGCGTCCCGCTGATGTCGGTGACGAACGTCGAGATGCTTCTGGCGGGCAGGGTGACGGTGAGTGAGCCGTTCGACATGCGTAGCGCGCTCTGGGCTGCGACGTTCCTGCTGCCGTCGGTCACCCAGTTCGAGACGCTGCCGGACGCGGTGCTGCCCGCCACGGTGAACTGCTGACTCACCGACGACGTGTTCTTGTTGACGGCGACGATGACGACGGTGTTGCCGTTGCGGTAGGCCGAGACGAAGACGTTCGTCGCCGGGTTCGCCGTGGCATCGATCCGCACGTATCCCGGGCGGACGAACCTGGCGAACTGCGCCATGACCGCGCCGCGCTTGCTGAGCTGACCGTCCTCCCGCATGGGGCCGTAGCTGCGGCGGATGTACCACCAGACGTACGTCTGGAACCCGGCGTCCACCATGGCGCGGTGCATGTGTTCGCCCACGTCGAGCGCCTCCGGCCAGGAGTCCCCGGAGTTGGCGTTGCTGTTGGGGTAGTAGACCTCCGTCATCCAGAGTTCCTTGCCCGCACCCTTCTGCTGGAACAGGGGGTACGGGAAGTTCGAGTACGGCGTGCCGTAGAGGTGCGCCCCGATGATGTCCACGTTGGCCAGCGCGGCGGCGTCGTTGAGGATCGGGTCCGACATGCTCTTGATGTACTGGAACGACTCGGGCGCGATGACCCTGGTGTTGATGGAGCCGGCGTTGTTCTTCAGGAAGTTGACGATCTCGGTGGAGGTCCACCACGTCCACTCGCTGGCGTAGTCCGGCTCGTTCTGAATTGATATGGCGTAGAGGTTCACGCCGTTGTTCTTCATATACGTGGTGAAGCTGTTGAGGTGCTGCGCGTAGGCGGCGTACGAGCTGTACCTGAGACGCTTGGCGTTGGTCTGGCCGTTGCGGTTGAAGGTCTCGATCATGCTGGCCGGGGGGTTCCACGGGGAGGCGAAGACTGTGACGCCGAGCGCGGCGGCCCGCTGCGCGGTCGCCAGGTCACGGCCCCAGTCCGACTGGTTCTCGTAGACGGGGATGCGCAGCACGGAGAAGCCCAGCTTGCCGTCGCCGGTGCCGAAGGCGGTGTCGCGCTGTGCGGCGGTCAGGTCGCCGGCCCACATCGCGTGGGTCATGCCGCCGAAGCCCCGGATCGTCTGCCGCTGCGCCGACGGGTTGATGTTCGCCGTCGCGGCCTCGGCCGCCGTGGCCCGCAGAACCGATGCGGTGACCGCGAGGACCGGAACGGCCCCCATGGTCGTCAGGATGGTTCTCCGGCTCAGCAGGCTCCGCTCGCCGCCCTCGGGCCGATGTTGATCTTGTGGCATGTCTCGTCCTTCCTGCCGTTGGCGCGGGTGCGCCCTTTCCGATGTCTGGTGGTAGGCGCCGGTGCTCGCGGGCCCGGTCCCGGGTCAACAGAGAGCCGGGCCCGCGGTGGTTGCGCCGATGGTCAGGTACGGGTACAGGTAACCGTCGCCGGTACGCCGTTCGCGGTCGTCCAGGTGCCGAGGAACCCGAACGTGGTGGTGGCGTTCGGGGCCAGCACGCCGTTCCACGCCTCGTTCTTCACCGTCTGGGTGGTGCCGCTGACACTGCTGATCCCGCCCCACAGCTGGGTGATGGTCTGGCCGTTCGGGAACGTCCAGGACACCGTCCAGCTGGCCGTCGCGGTCGTACCGGTGTTCTGGACCGTCACCTCACCCTGGAACCCACCCGACCACTGGCCCGTCACCTTGTAGGTCGCCGAACACCCGCCGGCCGGCGGCGGCGAGGTGGGCGGGGCGGACGTCGGTGGACGGCTCGTCGGCACGGTCGAGGTGGGCGGGGCGGACGTCGGCGGGCGGCTCGTCGGCACGGTCGAGGTGGGGGGAGCGGATGTCGGCGGGCGGCTCGTCGGCACGGTCGAGGTGGGCGGCGCGGACGTAAGCGGCGTGGTGCCGGTCGCCTTCTCCGCCGCGTACGAGGTGAGCCATACCAGGCCCGAGTTCCAGTTGATGGCGACCTCGTTCGTTGAGTACGACCCGATGTCGTCGACGTAGCACTTCTGCGGCGCACAGCCACCCAGCCGCTGCCGGGCGACGTCGTCCTCCAAGGCGGAGTCCGGTCCACCGGCGAGCGAGCCGGCCGGCGGGTTGGGCAGGCTCGCGTCGTACTGGTGGGCCCAGAACCGGTGGTGCTGGTTCTTCGAGTAGACCGTGCCGAAGCCGGTGACGTACGAGTTGCCGAGCGCGTTGCGGCCGAGCAGGTAGTCCAGGGCGGACAGGGCGCCGTCACGGTACTTGCTCTGACCGGTGAAGTCGGCGGCCAGCGCCAGCAGCGTGGCCCGGTTGTTGACCTCACCGCTGGAGCCCCACCAGTACTCGGCGGAGCCGAGCGGCACGCCGTACCCCTGGGTGTTAATGATGTTGAGCAGCGCGTCCGCCTGGGTGACGATCCGCTGCCGGATGGTGGCACCGGTCGAGGACGACAGGCCGTTGGGCACGATCGCGAGGGTGATATCACCGAGCGCCGCCGTCGTGGGCCAGCCGAAGTTCTTCCCTACGCTCGCGCCCGCGTTGTGCGGCGATGAGCCGAGGAAGCTGGAATAGGTCGACGACCCGGTGGTGACGTAGAGCTCGGCGGCCGCCCAGTAGAACTCGTCGGACACGTCGTTATCGCCGTACGCGCCGCCGCCCGTGCTGTCGGAGCCGGAGGCGTAGACGGCCGGGTTGGCCCGGGCCGCGGTCCACGCTTTTTCCGCCGCCGTCTGGCACTTGCTGGCGAAGGCCGAGTCGATGGTCTTCCACACGCGGGCGCACTGAGCGGCCACGGCGGCCAGGTTCAGGGTGGCGGCCGTCGACGGCGGGTGCAGTTCACGCGGTTGGGAGTCGGTCTCCGGACGCTGTGGGATGCCCGTCCAGTTCTGGTCGTGCAGCTTGTGGAATGCCATGCCCGCGCGTGGGCGGCCGTCCGGCACCTGCATGCGCAGCAAGAACTCGATTTCCCAGCGTGCCTCGTCGAGGATGTCGGAGACGCCGTTGCCCGCCTCCGGGATGGCCTGCGAGCCGTCGGCGAACGCGTTGCGGTTCGCGCTGGAGACATTGCGGCTGCGCTCGTACGCGTCGAGCAGCTGCCACACGGAGATCCCGCCGTTGACCACGTACTTGCCCTGGTCGCCGGCGTCGTACCAGCCGCCTCGCGCGTCGAGGCGGTAGTCGCATACGCCGGGCTGGCATGGCACGTCGGTGTCGCCGCGGTTGGGCGAGATGCCCAGGTGGCCGGCGGGGCGCGCGTACGCGGAGCCCACCAGACCGGCCTGGATAGCGATGCCACTGCGCTGGTGGTAGAAGAACGCGAGCGAGTCCTTCGCGAGCTGGTTGTAGACGTCGTTCGCGATGGTGAACGCGTGGCTCGACCTGCCCGCGACCTCGAGCCGGAAGCCTTCGCCGGTGCCCGTAAAGGACGAGAAGTCGACGGTGTGGACGTATTCGCCCGACGCCCCGTCGTTGCCCTTCACCGTGGTGGTGCCGGACGCCACCGCCGTACCGGCCGCGTTGCGCAGCTGCCAGGACAGGGGAGTAGTGGAGGTGTTGACGACGGTCGCCCGCTTCGGTAGAGCCGGCGCGAAGCCGACCTGGTTGAGCCGGATCGAGGCGTCCCCGGCGGGATAGGTCGCGGATGACGCGCTGGTGGCGGTGACAACGCCGGCCGCGAGTACGGTGGCCGCGATGGCGACCACCGTCACGATGCGACGGCGCTCGAATCTGGTGCCGGATGACACGTCTGGTCCTTTCGGCGGGCGGGCGGCCTATGACGGTTGGCCGTGAACGGGACGGTTCGGCGCCGTTGCCGGTGCGGGCGATCACGTCTGCCGCGCGGAGTCCTCAGTTATGAGAGTCGGCTCCGTGTGGGCCAACGACGGCTGACCGGTGCGTGGGCACATTGTCGGTAATTCACATCGCGCAGGACGCTCCCATACGATTGTTTGACACTCAAGTGACTGCCATCAAAGGCGTATAGGGTCTACGGCGCGCGGCGTTGTATCGATCGACGACGGAGCCAATATCTGCAGCTCACTGCCCTGACACTTTGTCGAAATGGCCTCTTCGTGGGAGTGCTGAAAGTTTCCGCGCCTGCGGTGCGACGTTAGCGACTGCCGGACCGGTAACAGTTGTTTCCAGCGACCGTTCGACTCGGTAAGGCATAACATTTTTCGGCGCGCCGATTGATTAAGTGCGAGGGTTGCGTTGCGATCCGGGCGGTGCCGTCCGCATCTCGGCCACTGCGCGAAACTCGCCGGGCAACCGGTATCGGCCCGAGGCCGACTCGGCCTGCGAGCAGCTCGGGGACCGCGTGGGGAAACAGGCATGCGGGGGTCTCTTGCCATCCGTTCTACACCGGTGTAGGAAGTATTGACTAACGTATATGTGCGCTGTCGCGGCTGTCAGGAAGGTCTCGGTAGCCGATCTCGATGGTGCGGCGCGTGCCTTCGATGCGGGAGGCCCTGACGCTCTGAGAGGAGCAGCAACGCGATGTCACACAGCAGTGGCCCCCGAAAAACCAGCTTTGTCGCAGCCGCGGCTTTGGCGGTGTCACTCGTCGCGGCCGCCCCGGCGGCTGCCGCGACCGACACCTGGCATTCGAACGACGACGTCTACCACTACTTCAAGGCGCCGCAATCGGAGGTCATAAGCATCGTCGGCGGTACGCCGGCAACGCTCGAACTAGAGGCGAACATCGGCCCGAGCGGCACGTGGTCGGCGCTCGCTATGGACCCGAGCGGCTCGGACTACGCCGCGAACGTCGGTCCGCTCGCGCCCGGGCTGTACTACTACCAGTACACCGCGACCATGCAGGACAGGTCGAAGGTGTCCTTCCGCCAGCCTGGCAGCCCCGTGGCGGTGACGTCGAAGCCGAACTGGAACACCTTCTTCGTACCGGGGGAGTCCGTCGCGTGGATGGCCGACGCCGCCGCGGGCGGGACGGTGCAGGAACTGTCCTACAAAAGCGCGGCGTCGGGGGAGAACCGCACCGCCGTGGTGTGGACCCCGCCCGGCTACAAGCCCGCCCGGGCCGAGGCGTACCCGGTCCTGTACCTGCTGAGCAGCGAGGGTCAGACCGCTCGTGAGTGGCTGGAACTTGGCCGGGCGAAGCAGATCCTCGACAACCTGGCCGCGGGCAGGGACGCC
>JAEZGP010000239.1 GCA_023437285.1 Actinomycetes bacterium
GTGGCCACGAACGACTCGGTGTCGACGGCCTTGAGTTCGGCGTTGACCGCCTTGGCCACGTCATCGAGGCTGAAGCCGGACTTGGCGGTCAGCGGAAGCTCCCACAGCTGTTCCGTGGTCAGCAGTCCTTTTACCGACGGGTAGCGGAATTTCTCCCGGGTGGCCTTTTCAAAGATGGTCACGATGGCCTCTCTCCGCTTATCTGGATGGGGAAATCAGAACTGGATACTGAGGAGGTGGCGCCGGCCGCCGGTCATGGTCACCTTGGCGACCACAGAGCTGCGGACCGTGGAGCTGAAGCCGAGGCCGGACAGCTGATCCGGGGACGGCTCGCACTTGGTGCGGTCGCCGAGAACTTCGAACACCTTGCGGTGCGGTTGCAGGTCGCCGCGGAGGAACTCGTTGTAGATTCCCCGGGTCGGCTGGTCGTTCACGCACCCTTTCAGCATGAAGAAGTAGTGGCGGTTGCCGACCTCGCTGTCGTCGAAGTAGTTCGGCGAGTACATGATGGTGGACACCGGCACGAACTGTTCGGTGGTGATTCCCCACAGCTCCTTGCTCGCACTGCCGCGCCGCATGTCCTTACCCGGCCGGAAGGCGGTGATCACCTCGTCGGCGACCGTCATCCGGCCCACCTCGACGGTCTCCTTGTGGCCGACGGCCCCCTCGTGGCGGTACTGCTCGATCTTCCCGTTGCTCTCGGTCTCGATCACGAAGCCGACCCCGGTGCTTTCCCGCTTGTTGTACTGGTTCACCTCGATCCGGTACTCCCCGTCGGGGACCTTGCCGGTCCAGGTGACGTTCTCCACCGGCTCGCGCGAGAACGGTCCGCACGCGTTCATGTCGACGTCCAGCTTGTTGCGTTTGTCTTGGTACCAGATGTGGTCGCCGTTGGGTTCGAACACGTGCAGGTCGAGGTCGTCGTGGTTGAACCAGGACAGGCTCACCCGCAGCTTGCCGGTGACGTTGCCGCCGGCCCGCTTGACCCTCTCCTTGATCGAGTCGGTGACGTTGCCGTTGTAGGACCAGGCGAAATCGTTGTCCCAGGTGAACAGCCGCGGGGCGGCCGGGTGCCGGCCGGTGGTGAGACTGACGAAGTGCGGTTCGTGGCTGTTGGCGACCCACAGGTCGATCGTCGCGGCGCCGGGCAGGATGTCCTTCATGAAGGCGACCACCGGAATCTCCTCCGGCTTCGCGTCACGAAGGCGCGCGCCGGCCGACGACATGGTGGCCGCCTGCATGAGCAGCCCTTCGATGCCGTCCTTCATCCGCGACTGCGTGTCGTTGTCGACCCACAGCACGTTGGTGACCGACACGTCGGACAGCCGGGCAAACCGTCGCTGCAACGACTCCTCGATGCCCAACTCGTCGATGGTCTTCATGGCAGCCTTGACCATGGCCGGAGTGATCAACGCCCTGGGGCGCTGATAGTTCTGCGGTGCCACCTTTGTCTCGAACGACCGGACCGCTTCTTCCAGGTCGACGCCTGCGGAGAGGTCCTGGACGAGGGTGCCGATCACCGTGTTGCGCAACCGGGCCGCCGGGTTCATGGCGTTGGCGAAAACGAAGGGTTGTGCGTCGGTCGCCTTCGTCCACTGGTTCTGCAGTGATCGGAACTCGGTCACCGCCCTGCGATGCTCCGTGCCGCGGTACAGGGCGTTGTCGTCGATGAGGTCGACGACGGTGTCCAGAGCGTGCTGGGTCAGATCGGCCAGACCACGCTGGAACACCTGCACGGCGGCGTCGAAGGTGCCGCGTGCCGCGCCGACGTCTTTGGTGCGATGCCGCTTCTCCACCCGGCCGTATAGGTGGTGCCACACCTCTACCTGGCCGTCGCGCAGCGCCCGGGTCGTCCTCGTCCCGTACTGCGCCTCGGCAGAGCGGAAAATGGTGGACAACGGCAGCGTGCCGACGAATTCGTCCATTGCGGCTGCGACGACGGAGAAGACCGGGTCGGACGCGGACACCCCGGACCAGATGGAGCGGACTTGTCCGTTGTGGATCTCAACGACGTTACCGAAGTTCTTGATGAACCCACGGCAAGTCGAGCAGTCGTACTCTGTTCGCTCACGGAACCGGGGATTGGTGCCGGCGGGGAAGGAATCGAGAAACGTGAGCCAGATCGAGTCCCGGTCGAGACCGTCGCCGGCGACGTACAGCTCTCCCTTGGACATCGCGGACAGACGTGTATTCACATCCGCCACGAACTGCTCGAAGCTGTCCACTGTGTCATCCTCCTCGATCACCGGAGATCCTAAGGAGTGCCTGCAATCGAAGAAACGCGTTTCCCGCTGACCGCGCGGTCACGGACGGGCGCCGGTGGCCGGTTGCGCTGCGTCCTGCTCGCCGGGCCAGCGGGAAGCGGCAAGACGACGATGTGCCGGCTTGGTTATCACGCCATGACGGCGGCGTGGGGCCATCCCGCTGCGGCCATCGACGTCGACCAGCTGTATCTGAACGTGGACGCCCGTTGGGAGCTGCCCTACGACGACGACCGCAACGCGATGATCCTCGACCAGGCGGGGTGGTTGGCGAGGTCCCTGTTCGACCATGGCTGGCGGACGGTCACGATCTTCGGCAACAGCCTGTTCGGCCCTGCGGACAGTACGCGCGTCGCGCGTGAGCTGTCCGCGATGGCTGAGATCTTTCACGTCACGCTGACGCCGGACCTCGATACGGTGCTCGACCGGTGTGCCCAGGCGTCGGGACGAGACAAGGCGGCGCTCAGACGGGACTACGACGTGCACGCGGCACGCCCGCATCCGGGCACCGCCCGCCTGGACAACAGCCGTCTGACGCCGGAGCAGACCCTGCGGGCCCTGGCGAAACTGGTCGACAGCGGCGCCGGCCGACTCCACTGAACCGGCCCGGTACCGCTCCTTTGTGCACGAGCCGAGCGTGGCAGAGCAGGCCGCATAGGCTTCGGCCATGCGCAGCGTCTTCGTCTTCCCCGCCGGTGAGCGAGCCGAGACGGTC
>JAEZGP010000053.1 GCA_023437285.1 Actinomycetes bacterium
CCCTGCAACACGGCCGGACCGTACACCGGGTCCGCGCCGCGGCGGTCGGTCGCACCGCCGCCGACGCCGCGCAGGCGTTGGAGGCCGGCCGGTTCGCCGCGACCGACGAGGCCGGGCCGGCCGAGCGGGGCCTGGCGTTCCTGTTCCCGGGCCAGGGCGCACAGTACGCGCGGATGGCGCTCGGCCTCTACGAGCACGTGCCGTACTTCGCCGAGGTCATGGACCGCTGCCTGAACGGGTTCGAAACGCACGGCCTGCGGCTGCGGGGACCGTGGCACGCCGAGGACCCGGCCGCGCTGACGGACACCACCCTCGCCCAACCCATGCTGTTCGCCGTCGAGTACGCCCTGGCGGCGACCCTGCAACACTGGGGCCTGCGACCGACCGTCGTCCTGGGTCACAGCGTCGGCGAACTGACCGCGGCGGCGGTCGCGGGGGTCTTCTCGCTCGACGACGCCCTGCGGCTGGTCGCCGCCCGGGCCAAGGCCATGGGCGAGGCTCCCCGGGGTGGCATGCTGTCGGTGGCGGCGCCGGCCGACGAGGTCGCGGCGATGCTGCCCGACTCCGTGGTGGTGAGCGTACGCAACGCGCCGGACAGGGCGGTCGTCGCCGGTCCGCTCGACGACGTGGACGCACTCGCCGCCGACCTCGGCGCGCGAGGGCTCACCGTACGCCGGCTGGCCACCTCACACGCGTTCCACAGTCCCATGATGGCGGCGGCGGCGCGCACCTTCCTGGACACGATGCGCGGCATCGAGCTGCATCCGCCGCGCGTCCCCATCGTCTCGGCGGCCACCGGGCAACAGGTCACCGACGACCAGGCCACCGATCCGGCGTTCTGGGCCGGTCAGGTCGCCGACCCCGTACGGTTCGATCTGGCCCTGGACACGCTGCTCACCGATCCGTTGACGCTGGTGGAGGTCGGGCCGGGGCAGACCCTCAGCGGCCTGGCCCGCCGCCACGGCGGGCTGCGCGACACCGCGAGCGCGGTCCTGCCGTCGCTGGGCGTCCCGGAGGACGCCGGCCCGGGCGATGTCGAACGCGTACTCGGCGCCGTCGGGCAGCTGTGGGTCGGCGGCCACGACGTGGACTGGGCCGCGCTCGACGACAACCACCCCTGGCAGCGGGTGGTCGTGCCGGGCTACCCGTACCAGCGCAAGCTGCACTGGGTCACGCCGACGACCGGGCCGGCCGCCCCGCAGCGGCGGATCGAGCCGGATCCGGCCGAGGCCGAGCCGGCCGTCAACGCGCCGCCGCCGGCCGTCGAGGAGCCGGTCGACAGCGGGCCGTTCTCGGCGGTGACGTGGGTCGAGGCACCCCTGCGGCCGGTCGATCGGACGGAGCGCGACGCGCTGGCGCTGGCGTTCCTGCCCGCCGACCGGGCCGAGAGCCTCGCCGTCCTGAGCCCGCTGCTGCAGACCGGCGCGCAGGTCGTGCGGGTACGGCCGGGCGACCGGTTCACGGCCGCCGGTGACGAGTTCCGGATCCGGCCGGGCGACACCGCCGACGTCGAACGGGTTTTCGCCGCGCTCGCCGCGGACGGCCGCTATCCGCAGTTGCTGGTCCACGCCTGGGGGGTGCCGTCCTGGGAGCGCCCCACCAGCCGGACGCTGGACGATCAGCTCGACCTGTCGTTCGTGAGCCTGCTGGCCCTCATCCAGCACGGCACGCGGCGGGCCGTGCACGGTCGACTCCCCCGCCTCATCGTGCTCGCCAGCCGGCTGGCCGACGTCTCCGGCGCCGAGCCGCTCGATCCGGTCAAGACGACACTGGTCGGCCTGACCCGCACGCTGGCCCGCGAGGCGCCGGGGGTCGCCGGCAAGGTCGTCGACATCGGTCCGGGCACCGCCGAGCCGGCGCTCGTCGCCGAGTTCGGGGCCTCGGACGGCGAGGAACTGGTCGCGCTGCGCGGCCACCGGCGCTGGGTGCCAACGGAGGTGCCGCTCGACCTCCCCGAGCCGACCACGATGGCTCGCCAGGAGGGGGTCTACCTCATCACGGGCGGCCTGGGCGGGCTGGGGCTCGCGGTGGGCAAGGCACTGGCCCGGACCGGCCGCCGGCCCACGCTCGTGCTCGTCGGCCGCACGGCCCTGCCGGAGGACGCCGCGACCGCCGCCGAGCGCCGCGTCCTCGACGAGATCGACGAGATGACGGAGCTGGGTGCCCGGGTCCGCACGATGACGTGCGATGTCGGCGACCCACGCCAGGTCAACCGGGTCCTGGACGTGGTGACGGCCCAGTTCGGGCCGGTCAACGGGGTCCTGCACCTGGCCGGCGTCGCCGGCGACGGCATGCTGGCGTTCCGTTCGCTGGCCGACGCGCGCGCCGTGCTGCGTCCGAAGCTGCACGGGACGGTGGTGCTCGAGGAGGCGCTGCGGGACCGCCCGCCGTTGGACTTCTTCGTGTGCTTCTCCAGCCGGGCGGCGCTGCGCGGGCTGATTGGCAGCGGCGACTACGCGGCGGCGAACGCCGCGCTCGACGCCTTCGTGGCGGCCGGCGACGTGGGCCGCCAACGCCTGAGCATCAACTGGCCGGCCTGGTCGACGGTGGGCATGGCCGTGAACCACGCGAACCCGGCCCCGCAGGAGGAGAAGGTGGTCGAGCTGATGCTCGACCCGCAGCGCGAGTGGGTCCTCGACGAGCACCGCCTGAGCGGACGGGCGGTCCTGCCAGGCACCGGGCATCTCGACCTCGTCATGAACTCGCTGCGCAGCCTCGGACTGGTCAACCCCGACGACGCGATCCTGCTCGAGGAGGCCGTCTTCCGGACCGCGCTGGTCGTGGACACACCGCGCGACGTCCGGGTGCGGTTCACGCCGGGACCGGACGGTTGGCGCTTCGAGGTCCTCTCGCGCGCGGTCGGCGCCGACGACGAATGGACCCGGCACGTCGACGGCCGGGCCGCCAGCTGCGTCCGCAAGGACACCGTCCTGGCGCCACGGTCGCTCTACGAGGGGTACGAGGAGGTCGAGCCACCGTCGCTCAAGCCCGGCCCGGGAAGGCTGTTCACGCTCGGCGGGCGGTGGCAGAACATCGAGCGGATGTGGCGGTCGGACGCCACCCGCGAACGGGTCGTACAGCTCGTGCTGCCGGCCGAGTTCGCCGGCGACGTGGAGACCCGCCAGGCCCATCCGGCGCTGCTCGACGGCGCCACCGCGGCGGTGCGCGACAACGTCGACGACATCCACCTTCCCTTCATGTACCGCCGGGCGGTGTTCCATCGCCCGTTCCCTCCGGCGATGTTCAGCCACATCCTGCGCAGCCCCGACAAGCCCGGGATCATCGTCGCCGACGTCACGGTGGTGGCACCGGACGGCACGATCCTGGCCGAGATCGAGGGCTTCACGATGCGCAAGGTCGGCCGGCAGCCACGCTTCCTGGACAGCTCGACGCCCGAGGAGCAGAAGGCGATCGCGGTGGAGCCGCCCGTGGTGGAGCCGGTGGACGGCATCCATCCCGACGAGGGCGGCCGGCTGCTGAGCATGCTGCTCGGCGTACCGACGCCGAGGCAGGTGCTGGTGCGTCCCTACGCGGGTGGCCGGCCCGTGCCGATCCCCGCCGGTGCGGTCACCCTCACCCGGCCGGCGGCCGTCGTCGAACCGGTGGCGTCGCCGTCCGCCGAACCGCCGCAGGCGCAACCGGCGGCGACCGGGGTGGCGACTGCGCCGGCCGCGGGCGAGCAGGGGCCAGGGCTGGCTGCCGTACAGGCGGCGCTGTACGAGATGTGGCAGGAGGCCCTGGGTGTGGAGACGCTCAGCCCGGAGGACGAGTTCTTCGAACTGGGCGGCGATTCGCTCAGCGCGGTCGAACTGATGCGCCGCATCCGCGAACGGTTCGGCGTGCAGATGAGCATCGGGGTGCTCTTCGACTGCCCGACCCTTGGTGCGCTGTCGGGCGAGATCGCCCGGCTGGCGGCGCCGACGCCGGCTTGACCTAGCGGCGCCGGCACCGGACCGGCTTGACCGGGACCCGGGCCCGTCCTGCAGGCCCGGGTCACCCGCTGCGGTCGGCGGCGGCCCGCTCCCCCGACCCCCGCCCCGCCCGCGGCGGGTCGACCGCGCCGCCGCGCAGCACC
>JAEZGP010000091.1 GCA_023437285.1 Actinomycetes bacterium
GCGGTGAGCAGGACGCCCAGCGCCAGGGGGTCGGTGAGGCCGGCCCGGCCCAGCGCCCACAGCAGCAGCACCGGCCCGGGCGGATGCCCGCGGGCGGCGACCGAGTGGCGCGCCGGGTCCGCCACGAACGCGCGTAGGTACCCGCCGGGATTGTCACCCACGGCGGGAACGTCTGTCAGGTAGTTGCTGTCCGATCCCAGCGAATGAGTGAATCCGGCGGTTCCATCGACGACAGCGAGTGCGCAACACCAGAAAAATGAGGCGCCGTAGCTCACCGCGAGTACGCGACCGAACGGCGCGCGTTCGAACCAGGCGGCGCCGTTCTCGCGTCGGCGGATGGCGCCGAATAGCACTGCGGTGGCAACCAACGGGGCGAGCAACGTAGCCAGACCGAGTGACAATCGATACCGACCCAGAAATGGCGCACTCGCCGTACCGAGATGCGCTCCGGTACGCACAGCCACGACGCTAAGGGCGAGTCCGGCGAGCGCGATAACGAGCCAAACCAGCAGGTCACGGCGCTGCCGTTGGGTGCCGGCGAGGTCACGGATCGCGATGCTGTGGGTGCTGTCAGCATGACTGCCTGTCACATCCGACCACGGTATCGGGTACCCGACACCCCCGAGCGTGTCGGTTGGCATCGAAACGATGTCTAGCGCATGATCGTCAAAGACGGTCTAATAGGTGAGACCGGGAACATCACTGCGAGGCAGTGGTGTTTCGTAAAAACCGCTCACTGTAGGACGTGAGGAATTCAAGATGGCAGCCACCGGCACCACCACCAGCACCGAGAAAGGCCGCCGAATTGTCGGGGCCGAGCGCACCACGCTCGCCAAGGACCTGGTAAAGCGGTACACGGCGGGCGAGAGCATCCGTGCCCTGGCGGCTTCGACCGGCCGCTCGTACGGGTTCGTGCACCGGGTCCTGACCGAGTCGGGTGTGCAGCTCCGCCAGCGGGGCGGCGCGCGCCGCCGCAAGAAGGCAGCCTGAGTCCGCGGGACGTAGTGTTCCGCCCATGACGAGTTCAACCCCCGCAGTCCCGGTGACTGATCCAGGGGTACGCGTGGACCGTGGTGGGCCGGTTGCGACAGTGACGTTGTGCCGGCCCCACGTCCTCAACGCCCAGACCCCGGCCACCTGGGAACGACTTCGTGAAATCGGCCGTGAGCTGCCCGGCGACGTGCGCATCGTCGTCGTACGCGGCGAGGGGCGCGCCTTCTCGGCCGGTCTCGACCTCGCCGCCGTCCGCGGCGACGCCGGCGGCGGGCAGCCCACGTTCCAACGCATCGCCGAGGCCGACACGGCCGTGGCCGAGCAGATCATCGCCGGCTACCAGGAGGCCTTCGGCTGGCTGCGCCGCCCCGATCTCATCACCGTCGCGGCGGTGCAGGGGCACGCCATCGGCGCGGGCTTCCAACTCGCCCTCGCCTGCGACCTGCGCGTACTGACTGACGACGCGCAGTTCACCATGGCCGAGGTCACCCTCGGCCTAGTGCCCGACCTCGGCGGCACCAAGCGACTGGTCGACCTGGTCGGCTACGCCCGCGCGCTGGAGATCTGCGCGACCGGGCGCCGGGTGCCCGCCGCCGAGGCCCAGGTCCTCGGCCTGGCCAACCAGGTGGTGGCCGGCGCCGAGGAGCTGGACGCGGCCGTCAACGACCTCGTGGCCCGCGTGCTCGCGGCCCCCCGCGACGCTGTGATCGAGATCAAGGCGCTGCTCGCCGCTGCGGGCGGCCGCGGCTACCCGGCCCAGGAGGCCGCCGAGCGGGCCGCCCAGGTGCGCCGCATCCGCGACCTGGCCGGGCTGGGGGAGTAGCGGACCCGCCCGCGTTGCGCTGAGGGCGAACACGGGAGTGCCACCCGCCGCGCCGAAGTTGTCCGGCGTGGGGCCTAGGGTCGAAGGGCCGGTCCGGCACGGGGAGAGGAAGGTGGCGCGTGGGTCATCCGATGGGTCCGGGCTCCGCCTGGGGCATGCTGCGGTCCTACCGCCGCGAGCAGGAGCTCGGCAACCGTACGGTCGACCGGCAGACGGCCCTGCGCGTGCTGCGCTTCGCCGCGCCGTACAAGACCTGGATTTTGATCTTTCTCGTCGGCGTGGTGCTCTCCTCGGCCGTGGCCGTGGCGACGCCCGTGCTGGCCGGCTGGGTGATCAACGCGATCACCTCCGGCGGCCCCGACGCGGCCGGCGAGGTGATCCGGCTGTCGCTGCTCATCGCGGGGCTGGCCGTCGTCGACACGGTGCTGACCATCGTGCAGCGCTTCTTCTCCTCGCGCATCGGTGAGGGCATCATCTTCCACCTGCGCACCCAGGTGTACGACCACGTGCAGCGCATGCCGCTGCAGTTCTTCACCCGTACGCAGACCGGCGCGCTCGTCAGCCGGCTCAACAACGACGTGCTCGGCGCGCAGCAGGCGTTCACCTCCACGCTGTCGGGCACCGTGGGCAACCTCATCTCGCTGGTGCTCACCGCGGGCGTCATGTTCACCCTGTCCTGGCAGGTGACGCTGCTGTCGCTGCTGCTCGTGCCCGCGTTCCTGCTGCCCGCGCGCACCGTCGGTCGCCGGCTGGCCGACATCACCCGCGAGTCCTACCAGCTCGACGCGAAGATGAACGCCACCATGACCGAGCGGTTCGGGGTGGCCGGCGCGCTGCTGGTGAAGCTGTTCGGCCGCCCGGGCATGGAGGCCGACCGGTTCGCGGCCCGCGCCGCCCGGGTGCGCGACATCGGCGTGCAGCAGGCGATGTACAGCACCACCTTCTTCGCCGCGATGATGCTCATCGCGGCGCTGGCCACCGCGCTGACGTACGGGCTGGGCGGCTGGCTGGCCGTGCGCGGCACGGTGACCCCCGGCACGGTCGTCACCCTGGCGCTGCTGCTGGCCCGGCTCTACGGTCCGATCACCGGGCTGTCCAACGTACGGGTGAACATCCTGTCGGCCCTGGTCAGCTTCCAGCGGGTGTTCGAGGTGCTCGACCTGCCCCCGGCCATCTCCGAGAAGCCCGACCCGACGCCGATCCCGCCCGGCAGCGCCCGGGTCGAGTTCCGCGACGTGTCGTTCCGGTACCCGTCGGCGGCCGAGGTGTCGCTGGCCTCCCTGGAGGACGTGGCGGCGCTGGACCGCACCGTGTCCGAGCCGGTCCTGCGCGGGGTGTCGTTCACCGTCGAGCCCGGGCAGATGGTCGCACTCGTCGGCCCGTCCGGCGCCGGCAAGTCCACCACGGCCATGCTGCTGCCCCGGGTGTACGACGTGACGGAGGGCGCCGTGCTCGTCGGCGGCGTCGACGTGCGCGACGCGTCGCTGGCCTCGCTGCAGGACACGATTGGCGTGGTCACCCAGGATTCGCACCTGTTCCACGAGACGATTGCCGAGAACCTGCGCTACGCCAAGCCCGACGCCACCGACGACGAGCTGTGGACGGCGCTGGACCGGGCCCAGGTGGGTGCGCTCGTGCGGAGCCTGCCCGACGGCCTCGACACGGTCGTGGGCGAGCGGGGCTACCGGTTCTCCGGGGGCGAGAAGCAGCGCATCGCCATCGCCCGGCTGCTGCTCAAGGGACCGAGCATCGTCATCCTGGACGAGGCGACGGCGCACCTGGACTCGGAGTCGGAGGCCGCGGTGCAGCGCGCGCTGACCGAGGCGCTCACGGGCCGCACCGCGCTGGTGATCGCCCATCGCCTGTCCACGGTGCGCGACGCCGACCAGCTGCTGGTGCTCGACAACGGCCGCATCGTGGAGCGCGGTACGCACGACGAACTGGTGGCGGCGGGCGGCCTCTACGCCGAGCTGTACCACACCCAGTTCGCTGTCGCCGACTCCCCGCGGCCGTTCGCCGAGCCGGGCGACGACGCCGAGCCGGTGGTCCTGGTCGCCCGCGAGCGCGAGTACGGGGACTGACCGATCACTGAGGGGTGACGCCCCCATAACCGACATTGCCTCCTCATTGACATATGGCTATGCTTCTCGCCGTTGCCCGGCAGCAACGGGAGGAGCGCCAGGTGTCTGCGGCGTCGAGGTCGTTATCCCTACCCCGACGCGTGCGCACCGGGCCCCTGGCCCTGACGCTGTCCACGGTGGTCGCCACCGTCGTCGCCGGGGCCGTCGTGCTGTTGCCGGACTCCCCGGGCGCGGCCGACGCGTGCGGCACCCCCGCCGCGCCGACCGCCGGGCCGGCCACGCCGACGG
>JAEZGP010000119.1 GCA_023437285.1 Actinomycetes bacterium
AGGTCGTGCCATACGGCAATCGATGGTCCCGCGTCGTCGGTGAGCATGTGCTGCATCGACTGAACATCGTCGGTGAGTTGACCCACGGTGGGCTGCGGAGCTTCGAGCTCGAAGCGGAACGCATCCCGTGGACCGACTGTCCAGTAATAGTCGGTGCCGAGATCAACCACAGTCCCCTGCTGCCTCTCGACCTCGTCGAGTGACCTCGACAGGGCTCGTCGCAGGTCTGCCATTGACACCAAGGTTTCGCCGCTCATGGACATAGCGTGCCAGTCAAAGCGCGAGCTTGATCCAGTGCCCTCATCTGCCGCGTCTTGATTTCGTCGTTCGACCGTTCTTCGAGCACCTTCACGAGGGCCGAAGCGGTGAGGGCCACGGGTTGATCATCGTCGTGGGCCAGGTGCCGCAGGACGTTCAGCGCAATGGTCCCCGGCATCTCGGCGAGTGCCTGGGCCAGTCGTATCCGCACCGCCGAGTCCGCGGTGTGTGCGGCGAGTTTGTCGATCAGCGCGCCCATGATCCGGTCTGCCCACTTCGCGTCCTGCGCCAACGTTCCCAGCAACTCGGCCGCCTCGACATCGTTCGGGCCCTCGACCACTATGCCGAGGAGCGTCGGCACGGCTTGGGTCACGCCCCGGGCACCCAGTGCGAGAGCAGCATGTCTGCGGATCGTCGTGTTTGTGTCCCCGAGCGCGTCGGTGAGCATCGCGGTCGCCTCGTCGTCGGGTAGCTCGGCGAGCGCCAGGACCGCACGCCGCCGGACATCAACGCGGTCGGAGGCCATGCCGGATGCCAGGCTCGCCACACTGTCACCGCCGGCCATCGCGAGGGCCCACCGCAGGGCCCCAGCAACGTTCGGATCGGATTCGGCGAGAACCGCCTCGGCCAGCACCTCGACGGGAACCGACGTGTGCTCGGCCGGGGCCAGGACGGCCTGCTGTCGCCGCGCGGCACTCTGGGAACCCAGTCCTTTCAGGAGCTCGACGATGCGCGCGACGTCCTGCCAGTCGGCGGGCTCGGCCGCATCGACCGTTCGCAGCTGTTCGAGGAGTTCGTGCTCCCGATTCAGTCGTTCCTCGGTCTCTCGGATGAGGTCGCCGACCAGCGCGGACGGTGTGAATCCGGGATCGTCGAGAGCGCGTGCGATCTGACGCAGCGACAGTCCCAGAGACCGCAGACCCTCCACATAAAAGATCCGTCGGAGGTCTTCGGGGGTGTACTCCCGGTAGCCACCCACGGTACGGCCGGTCGGCCGCACCAGCCCGAGGGAGTCGTAGTGCCTGAGCATCCGGGCGCTCACCCCCGAGCGGCGCGCCACGTCACCGATCAGCACGCAGTCGTCTCCTCCCGGCCCGGACCGAGCGCAACGATCCGCCTCGCTTCATCGACGGCGAGGTCGAACGCGGCATCCGGGTCGCGCAGAAGCTGTTCCGTCGCGCTTGCGTGCGCACGTACCGCCGGGTCGTGATGGATCATCGCCGCCCGCAGTACCGGCTCGACCACGTCGCCGAGCGCCACGAGGGTACGGCTCAGGCTCAGCCGTAGCTCCCGGTCGCCGCGACCAAACTGCCTGGCCAGTTCCGCAGCCAGCGCCTCCTTCTCCTCGTCGGGCGCGAGAACGACGGCAGCGCGCCACGCAGCCCGCGCGACCTCGTCGTCGGCGTCGTGCAGCAATGATCGCGTGATCGCGGGCCACGCGCTGCTGTCCCCGATCTTGGACAGGGTATGCAACGCCTGGCTACGGGCCTGTGCGCCTCCGGACCGAAGCTGCGCGCGCAACTTCGGAACCGTGATCTCCGACGGGAGACGGGTCAGCGCCCACGTGAGCATGTCGCGCACGAAAAAGTCCGGCTCGATCGCGCACCGCGCCACGAGCACATCGACGAAACCGGGCTCGGGATGCGTACCGATTGCCAGCGCCGCCTTCAGCCGCGTCGATGAGTTCCCAGCGGCCAATGCGTCGAGCAGCCGCGTGTCCTGTGGATACCTGTGTGCCGAGCTCATGGGGCACCACCTCCGACAGCCCAGTCAAAACCCTGTCACAGTGGCAAAGTCAAGTTCACGGGCGAGACGCTGCAGACATCGGCGCACCCTACGACCACGTCGGCGATGCAGTCGTCGATGCTGCGTGCCATCGGCGGCTCGAAACCAGGTCGAGGACTCGCGATAGCCGTCAGGGGCTGAGTGACGAGGGTCGGTTCAGCGCGGGGAGAGGAGGCAGAACTCGTTGCCCTCCGGGTCGGCGAAAACCATCCAGGTGACGTTGCTTGCGCTGAGGTCGATGTCGGTTGCGCCGAGACTGCGCAGCTTGGCCGCCTCGGCCGCCAGGTCGTCCCCGGGGTATGGGCGGATGTCGAGATGGACTCGGTTCCACCCCGTCTTCACGTCGGGCGTACGGAGGAACTGTAGGTACGGGCCCACGCCCGCGGCGGAGCGCAGTATCGCGCTGTCATCGGTCACCTTGTCGACGATCCAGTCCGTAGCCTGACTCCAGAACCGCAACATGGCCTGGGGGTCCACGCAGTCGACGATGACCGAGGCGATCGGTCCGGTCTCGTCGTAGAGCGAGTCCAGCACGCAGAACTCGTTGCCCTCCGGGTCGGTCATGACCGTCCATGGGACGTCGCCCTGGCCGATGTCGGCGGGTGTGGCGCCGAGATCCTTCAGGCGCGCGACCAGCTCCGCCTGGTGGGCCGCCGATTTCGAGGCGAGGTCGAGATGCACGCGGTTCTTGACCGTCTTGGGTTCGGGGGAGGCGACGAGGTCGACGTAGACGGCGGCCGGGTCGGGATAGACCAGGCCCGGTGGTTCGAGGTTGGTCACGCCGGGTTCCTCGCTGGAGATCTCCCAGCCGAGCGCTTCCGCCCAGAACGCGCCCAAAGCGGCGTCGTCGCGAGCCTTCATGTTGATCTGCACTAGCCGGGTTGCCACGTCGACGATGCTAGCGCTCCATGATCGTGATGAATGTGCGTCGCGCTGGCGCGTCCTCGCGTGGGTCAGTCGAGGCAGAATTCGTTGCCCTCGACGTCCTGCGGTTGGTTCACTTGCTGTAGTTGGAGCGACGGTGAATGACGTGTTGGAAGGTGCTGCCGCGGCCCTTCGCCGCGTTCTGGAGGGTTCCGGCGACCAGGGTGAACGTGGCGCTGTCGCGGGAGACCGCGGAGCTGGTGTCCCGGTTGGCTGACGCTCGGGTGCGCGGGGAGGAGATTCTGGTGCCAGGCAACGACGAAATCACCCCGAGCGAGGCGGCCGTGCTGCTGGGGATGTCGCGTCCGCAGGTCCGCATGCTGATGGATCGTGGCCTACTGGAGTTTCGCAAGGCCGGCACACACGACCGCATTCGGGTCTCGTCGATCAGGGCGTTTCTGGAGTCGGAACGTCCCCGCCGACGTGAGGCACTGGCCGACCTGGCCGCGCTGCAGGACGAGTTCTACGGGAGAAAGTGACACCCGCCCACGCGTCCCGGAGAGCACCCGATGACCGG
This sequence comes from Actinomycetes bacterium, assembly GCA_023437285.1. GTDB lineage: Bacteria > Actinomycetota > Actinomycetes > Mycobacteriales > Micromonosporaceae > Luedemannella. The sequence goes on from JAEZGP010000119.1 coordinate 3,485, forward strand.
TAGTCGTCCTGACCTGGCCCAGTCCGTCTCCAAGGCGATCTCCATGATCGTCACCGGAGTACGCCGATCGTCCGAGGTTGTCCCGGTAGCTTGACCAGCTCGCCGGCACGGATCGGGCGGACGATCAGGCCCGATCCGCCAGGCGATTGGCGAGTCGCGGAGGGGCGAGGCCATCCCCGGCTCCGTCACCCGTGCCGCGACGATCTCGTTAATGGGCATGAGGGGATAGGCGCGGCACAACCGCACTGGAGTCGCTGTGATCCGTGCCATCAGGGCCGCCTGCGTGATGACGGCCGCCGCCGCGATCGTCGTCGGGTTCAACCCCGGACCCGTTCGGGCCACGCCGCCCAACATCCCCACGTACGGCGAGGCGGTGACGCGGCTGGCCGCGCTCACCGTCGCGGCCGAGGGGAGCCCGACCGCGTACGACCGTCGCCTTTTCCCACACTGGATCACCATTTCGGACTCGTGCAACACGCGCGAGGAGGTGCTCAAGCGCGACGGGACGAACGTTGTGGTCAGCAGCACCTGCGCCGCCATCTCGGGCAGCTGGTACAGCCCGTACGACGGGATGACCTGGACGGCGGCCTCCGATGTCGACATCGACCACATGGTGCCGCTCGCGGAGGCGTGGACGTCCGGCGCGTGGGCGTGGACGACGGCGAAGCGGCGGTCCTACGCCAACGATCTCGGCGGGCCCCAGCTGTGGGCGGTCACGGACAACGTCAACCAGTCCAAGGGCAACAAGGACCCGGCCGAGTGGCAGCCGCCGCTGACGTCGTTCCGGTGCACCTACGCGCGGGCCTGGATTCAGGTGAAGTACGACTACTCCCTGACCCTGGACACGGCGGAGAAGGCGGCGCTGCAGGACATGCTGACCTCCTGCTGAGCCGTGGGAGAATGGCCCTTATGACGGAGCCTCGGTTCGAGTCGGTGGTGGATCGCCAGATCCGGCTCGCGGCCGAGCGGGGCGAGTTCGACAACCTGCCGGGTGCTGGCAAGCCGCTGCCCAACTGGGGTGGGCAGGACGACGAACTGTGGTGGATCAAGGATTACCTGCGCCGTGAGGGCCTGACGAGCGAGGCGATGCTGCCCACCTCGCTGCAACTGGCCCGGGAGGTGGAGCGGCTGCCGGAACGGGTCCGCGCCATGTTGTCGGAGCAGGTGGTGCGCGAGGCGGTGGCCGACCTCAACGAGCGGATGGCCGCGTACGCGCACACGCCGAGCCCGCCGTACGTGTCGTTGAAGCCCGTGGACCCCGACGACGCGGTGGCGCACTGGCGCGCGGCCCATGAGCCACCGCCGGCGCCGCCGGTTGATCCGCCCTCAGCCGCGAACCGACGCGGCTGGCGTTGGCTGTTGCGCCGGCGCGGCTGACGCGGCCTGCGGCAGGGCCGCGAGCTGCTGGTCGTGCGGGCGGCTGAGCAGCAGCAGCGATGTGATCGCGCCGACGCCGGCGAGGAACATGTCCCACTGGGTGTCCCACTTGTCGCCCTGGGTGGCGAGGAAGTCCTCCGTCGCTGAGCCGCCGATCAGCGAACCCCACCATTCGAGCATCTCGAAGAACGAGCTGACGCCAGGCACACGCACGACCGGCAACGATTCAGCTCGCTGGAGTGTCATAGGTGGGCGTTACTGTGCGGACCGCTGTTGGTTCTTCGCGAGGGGAGGATGAAGCTGGTGGGCGGTAGCCGTCGCGGCATGCCAACTCTCTACCGCATCGTGCAGTACTGGAGGGTCAGGCACGGTGAGGTCTTCCCGAACCTGCAAGCGTCCTACATCGGCTGGGGCGAGCCGTTCTGTTTCAGATGTGGCTGGTTGGCGCCGGTGGACGATACCCGCGCGACCCTTGCCGCCGTGTGGAACTCGGCCCGAGGCTGGCTCGAACGCGCGCACTTGCAGGATCTGGCTCTCGGCGGCTCCAATGGGCCGGAAAACCTAGTTCCGCTGTGTCGACAGTGCCACGACATCATGGATCCCTGCAAAAACAGGGCGGAAGCGATCGCATACGTCAATGACGGGATTCCAGCCGATAGCTGGTGGCAGATGCACACCGATGCCATCTTCGGCCCTGGAGCGGACTTCGACATTCCTTGTAAGACGAAGATCATGAGGGACACGTACATCCGGTGGGTTGAGCACATGCGCACGATGGAAGCTGCCAAGCATGGCGATCGGCACGCGGTGAAACGGCTAGAGGGCATCCTGGAGCGGGCTAGGCGCATCGCGGAACGCGAGGGACGAAGCTTTACGGTCACCATCGATGACCTACGAGCGGTCAACATCGGTGGAGATGGGATCTCGACCGGGTGACGGCCTGTATGGCACGTCGCGAGGCTTCACCCATGGCCAGCGGGGCGCAATGATCTTAAGTCGGCGTACAGGCCTACTCGTCTGTCGCTTGCCTCTTAACCGGGGGATATGCCGGCGGAACAAGATCCCGGTACACCCTGGGTTCAGCACGCGCCGCGCACGCCCCCGCGGCGGACGTCAGAGCGGCCGGCGTGGTTCTCATCGGGGGGCGATGTCGCGGGCAAGGTGGGACGTCCGTAGGCCGTGTGAGCGTAGTCGGCGCAGGTCCGCGCGCGTGTCGTGCATGAGCTGGACGTGAAAGTAGTTGACATGCTCCAGGACGGCGAACAACGCAAACGCCAGTCCCGGCCAGGAGTTGCGGCCCGGGTCCGTTGCGGCGGCGAATCCGGTGACCACGAGGCCGGCGGCCAGCAGCAACGGGTTGACGATACGGGCCGCGCGAAAGGCCGCCACTCCTGCAATGTGGGGGCGGCGAACCCGGATCTGATGAAGTTTGGCTATCCAGTACGCGCCGCCCTGCAGCAGCAGGAGCGCGAACACGCCGAAGCCGACCAGGTTGGGCACCGTAGCCGGCAGCCCGACCAGCCCGAACCACACCCCGCCCTGTAGGGGGATGTTCACGAGTTCCAGTACAGCCAGCGAGCGCAGGCGTCCGCGAACGGTTCGACTGGGTGCTGCGCTGGTAGGGACGGTCCGCACACTAGCCATCATGGGTCATGAACCGTGCGCTCGACGCCGGGAGAACGGGATGCACGTACCGTGGCGCTTCTCCGCCTCGGTCGGTCCTGATCAACGCGCGAAACACGTCGAGTACCTCGGGAAATGAGTCAAAACACGTAGGGTCGCCGCAATCAGGCGCGACTGCGGTAGGCATCGCGCGTCGTCGGGTGCGGCGTCGTTGTCGTCATGGCAGGCTGGTGGAAGGATCCGCTGGGAGGTGAGTTCGCCGATGAGCGTGGCCGTGCTGGAGCACGACGGTCCGTGGACCGAGGACGACTATTTCGCGCTCGGCGAGACGTCGAACCGGATCGAGCTGTTCGATGGGAGTCTGCTGGTGAGTCCGGCACCGACGATGCGTCATCAGCACATCTCCCGCCGGGTGGCCGGCCTGCTCGATCCCGGCGCGGACGCTGTCGATCTCTGGGTCTTTGAGGCCATCAATGTCCGCCTGACGACCGGGCGGATCTTCATCCCGGATCTGGTGGTCACGCCGATCGACAGCGGAACAGTCGTCGACGCTGCCGACGTGGTGTTGATCGGCGAAGTCGTGTCCCCGGGAAACGCCGGCGCGGACCGGGTACTGAAAATGCAGTTGTACGCCACCGCGCGTATCGAGTGGTACCTGCTCATTGAGCCGGCTGCCGATTCCGTGACGCTGCGACTGCTTCGCCTGGAGGGCGACCACTACGTCGAGCATGCCGTCGCCAAGGACGGGCAGACGCTGCAGTCCGAAACGCCCTTTGACTTCAGCATCGACTCGGGTGCCCTGCTGCGCCGCCGATGATGGTGCCGGCATCGGATTGAACGCGGACAGCCGGTTTCGTCAACGGGAAGGCGGGCATGGTGACCTCCTGCTGAGCCGGTGGAACAATGACCTGTATGACGGAGCCGCGGTTCGAGTCGGTGGTGGACCGCCAGATCCGGCTCGCGGCCGAGCGGGGCGAGTTCGACAACCTGCCGGGTGCCGGCAAGCCGCTGCCCAACTGGGGCGGGCAGGACGACGAACTGTGGTGGATCAAGGACAACCTGCGCCGTGAGGGCCTGACGAGCGAGGCGATGCTGCCCACCTCGCTGCAACTGGCCCGGGAGGGGGAGCGGCTGCCGGAACGGGTCCGCGCCATGTTGTCGGAGCAGGTGGTGCGCGAGGCGGTGGCCGACCTCAACGAGCGGATCGTCGCGTACGCGCAC
>JAEZGP010000126.1 GCA_023437285.1 Actinomycetes bacterium
GCCCCGTCGGCGCTGACCCACCAGTCGCCGTACACGTACGCGGTGGAGATCACGACCTTGGGCCGCACCCGCCCGATCAGCTCGGCCACCGCGGCGCCGTCGCGCAGGTCGAGGCGTTGCCAGTCCACGCCGTCAACCCCACGAACACCACCGTGGTACGTGCCGACGACGCTCTCGCCCGCGGCGACGTAGCGGCGGCTGACCTCGCCGCCGAGGTGCCCGGAGGCGCCGACGACGAGGACCGTCACGAGCTGTGCTCGACCGGCACGGCCGCACCCGCCGTCCCGGCCGCCGGGGCCGGGGCCTTCGGCTTGGCGTCCACGCCCGCCTCCAGCCGCTGCTGGGCGGTGATCGGCGTGGGGGCGCTCGTCAGCGGGTCGAACCCGCCCCGGGTCTTCGGGAACGAGATGACCTCGCGGATCGAGTCGGCTCCGGCGAGCAGCATGCACACGCGGTCCCAGCCCAGGGCGATGCCGGCGTGCGGCGGCGGGCCGTACTTGAACGCCTCCAGCAGGAAGCCGAACTTGTCGGCGGCCTCCTCCGGCGAGATGCCCAGCAGGTCGAACACGCGCCGCTGCACGTCGCCGCGGTGGATACGGACGCTGCCGCCGCCGATCTCGTTGCCGTTGCAGACGATGTCGTACGCGTAGGCCAGCGCGTCGCCGGGTGCGGTCTCGAACCGGTCGAGCCACTCGTCGTTGGGCGAGGTGAACGGGTGGTGCACGGCCGTCCAGCCGCCCGCGTCGTCGGGCTCGAACATCGGCGCGTCGACGACCCAGCAGAACGCCCAGGCGCTCTCGTCGATCAGGTTGGCCCGCTTGGCGATCTCGATGCGGGCCGCGCCGAGCAGCTCCTGCGCCTCGCGCCGGTCGGTGCTCGCCGCGAAGAACACCGCGTCGCCGGGCTTGGCGCCGACCGCGTCGGCCAGCCCGGCCAGGTGCTCCTCGGACAGGTTCTTCGCGACCGGGCCGCGCGCCTCGCCGGTCTCGGCGTCGAGCACGACATAGGCCAGGCCTTTCGCCCCCCGGGCCTTGGCCCAGTCCTGCCAGCCGTCGAGTTCCTTGCGGGTCTGCGCGGCGCCGCCGGGCATGACGACCGCGCCGACGTAGCCGCCCGCCATGATCGCGGCGGAGAAGACGCGGAACTCGGTGCCGCGCAGGTAGTCGGTCAGCTCCGTCAGCTCCACGCCGTAGCGCAGGTCGGGCTTGTCCGAGCCGTACCGGGCCATCGCGTCGTGCCAGGTGATGCGCGGGATCGGCAGCGCCACCTCGTGGCCGGCCAGCTCGCCCCACAGGGCCGCCACGAGCGCCTCGCCCAGCTCGATCACGTCGTCCTGGGTCACGAACGACATCTCGATGTCGAGCTGGGTGAACTCCGGCTGGCGGTCGGCCCGGAAGTCCTCGTCGCGGTAGCAGCGCGCGATCTGGTAGTACCGCTCCAGGCCGGCGACCATCAGCAGCTGCTTGAACAGCTGCGGCGACTGCGGCAGGGCGTACCAGGTGCCCGGCTGCAGGCGCACCGGCACCAGGAAGTCGCGCGCGCCCTCCGGGGTCGACCGGGTCAGCGTCGGGGTCTCGATCTCGTTGAAGTCGCGGGCGTGCAGCACCTCGCGGGCGATCTGGTTGGCCCGGGAGCGCAGCTTGAGCGCGCGCGCCGGGCCGGAGCGGCGCAGGTCGAGGTAGCGGTACTTCAGGCGCAGGTCGTCGCCGGCCTCGATGTGGTCGTCGACGGGCAGCGGCAGCGGCGCGGCCTCGGAGAGCACGGTGAGGTTGGTAACGGTGACCTCGATCTCGCCCGTGGGCAGCTCGGGGTTCTCGTTGCCGGCGGGGCGCCGGTCCACCTGCCCGGTGACCTTCACGCAGTACTCGTTGCGCAGCGCGTGGGCGTCCGCCTCGTTCCGGAAGACGATCTGCACGATCCCGGAGGCGTCCCGCAGATCGATGAAGGTCACCCCGCCGTGGTCGCGGCGGCGGGCCACCCAGCCGGCGAGCGTCACCGTCTGCCCGGCGTCCGAGGCGCGCAGGCTGCCGGCGTGGTGCGTACGGATCACGGTCGTCTCCTCGTTCGTGGCGTGCCCCGGCATTCTTTCACCGCCGTCACGGCGGCGGACGCGGGCCGCCCGATGTGCGCGTAAAAAGCGGTCAAACCGGGTACTACTAATGATTAAGGCCTGACATGAGGAGACGATCATGCCCGAGTACGAGCAGTCCGGCACGGTAACCGCGCCGCCCGACCAGCTCTTCGCCTACCTCGCCGACGTGCACCACCTGCCCGAGTACTTCCCGCACATGACGAAGGCCGAACCGGCCGGCGGTGACGACGTGCACGTCGAGGCGGAGGTCGGCGGCGGCCACCAGGAGGCCAACGCCTGGTTCCACGTCGACGACGAGGAGCGGCGCATCGAGTGGGGCTCGAAGTCCGGGCCGTACCACGGGTGGCTGCAGGTCGACGGCGTCGACGGCGGGTCGCTGGTCACCATCCACCTGCACCAGGCGCACGAGACGGACTCGGAGGCCGCCCTCGCCCAGGCCATCGAGACGATCCAGGCCCGCGCCGCCCCCCCGCGG
>JAEZGP010000364.1 GCA_023437285.1 Actinomycetes bacterium
GGGGGGGGGGGGGGGCGCGCCCCCCCCCCCCCCCCCCCCCCCCCCCCCCCCGGCGGCGGTGAGCGCCACCGCCATCGCCGCGGCGACGAGCCGCCGGCCATGCCACTGTGCTGGCAAGATCTCTCCCTTTCACGGACGGATGGACGGCAAGGACGCGGCCGTCCATCGATGATCATTGCTCTGAGTGAGCCGACGATAACGCGGGCGGCGGGTTGCGTAACGACCGTGGCCGCAGTCGTGGGAATCGTGGCCTGGCCTGTGGGACGGGCCGCCAGCGACACTGTGCACTGTGGAGCCGCGCCTGATCGTCCTCGTCGCCTACCCGGGGGTGCAGAGCCTCGACCTGTGCGGTCCCCTGGACGTCTTCGCCGGCGCCCAGCGCCTCATCAACCACACGGGCCTGCCGGACCGCGGCTACCAGATCATGATCGCCGGCCCGACGGCCGAGCCGCTGCGCACGGACTCCGGCCTGCGGGTGACCCCGGACGCCGCGCTGGCCGACGTACCCCGACAGGTGCACACGCTGATCGTCGCAGGCGGCGCGACCGCCACCTATCCCCTTGGCGACCAGGCCCTCATCCACTGGCTGCGCGACCGCGCCCCCACCGCCGAGCGCGTCGCCGCGGTGTGCACCGGGTCGTTCCTGCTCGCCCAGGCCGGGCTGCTCGGCGGGCGGCGGGCCACCACCCACTGGGCGGCGGCCCGCGAATTCGCCCGGCTCTACCCCGACGTCGCCGTGGACGCCGACCCGATCTACATCCAGGACGGCAACGTCTACACCTCGGCGGGCGTCACCTCCGGCATCGACCTGTCGCTCGCGCTCGTCGAGGACGATCTCGGCGGCCGGGCCGCCGCGCACATCGCCCGCTGGCTCGTCATGTTCCTGCGCCGCCCCGGCAACCAGGCACAGTTCAGCGCCCACCTCGCCGCGCAGACCGCCGACCGGACGCCGATCCGCGACCTGCAACTGTGGCTCGGCGACAACCTCGATCAGCGGCTGACCGTGAAGACGATGGCCGCCCGGTCACGGATGAGCCCGCGCCACTTCTCCCGGATCTTCCAGGCCGAGGTCGGCCAGACGCCGGCCCGCTACCTGCAGACGCTGCGACTGGAGGCGGCCAAGCGGCGGCTGGCCGAGTCCGACCTCACCGTGGAGAAGGTCGCCGTCGACTGCGGCTTCGGCACGGCCGAGACGCTGCGCCGCACGTTCGTCGACGCGCTCGGGGTGTCGCCATCGGAATACCGGCGGCGCTTCCGGTCCGTCGCCGCGCCGTGACGATCAGCGGCGCCGGGCCACCACGACCGCGTCGCCGATGGTGATGTCGCGGCCCTCGGCGTCGGTGACCGTACGCGGCCGGTACTCGGCCACCACGATCTCCCAGGCGGCCGGGTCGAGCGCGCCGGCGATGTCGTCGGCCGTGAACATCATGTCCGGGAAGTGGGCCCGGTGGGCCGTCGTGTGCAGGTCGGACGGGTCGTGTCCGACGATGAGCAGCGTGCCGGCGGGGGCCACGGCGTCGGCGAGGCGCGCGTACAGCTCGGCGCGTGCCGGCGGCGGCAGGTGCATGTACTGGGCGGTGACCAGGTCGTACGACGCCGGCTCGGGCGGCGTCACGCGCAGGTCGGCCTCGACGAATTCGACCGTGTCGACGCCAGCCTGCGCGGCGTGCGTGGCGGCCCGCTCCAGCGCCGTTGAGGAGATGTCGACCGCGGTCACCCACCAGCCGCGCTTGGCCAGCCACACGGCGTCGGCACCCTCGCCGCAGCCCACGTCGAGCGCCCTGCCGGGCGTCAGGTCGGCGGCCTCCGCGACGAGCTGTGAGTTGGGGTTGCCGCTCCAGATGGTCGGCTTGGCACGGTAGCGCTCCTCCCAGGCCTCCCGCTCGAACATGGTGTGCACCTGGTGGCGGTACTCGTCCACGGCGGCCCGGGTGTCGGCGGCCACCAGGTCGGCGTTGATCGCGGCGCCGGCGGCCACCCCGGCCGCGGCCGAGGCGATGACGGTGGCGGCCAGGTCGGTGACGTTGCCGGCCACCCACACCCCGGGTACGGCGGTGGCACCCGTGGCCTCGGCCGGGATGCGGCTGCCGTAGACGCGACCGTCGACCACCAGGTCGGCCGGTTCCAGCCCGAGGTCGGCGAACACCTGCGACCGGGCCACGAACCGGGGGGCCACGACGAGCGCGTCCAGCTCGACGACCGCGCCGCTGTCGAGGCGTACGCCGGAAAGCTTGTCCGAGTCGACGAGCAGGGACTCGATCCGCTCGCGTACCACCGGGACCGCGCGGGCGGCCAGCGCCTCGGCGGTCGCCGCGTCGGGTGCCGGACCCCCGTGTAGGAACAACAGCACGTGCGGGGTCAGCTGCCGCCACAGGTGCGCCTGGTGCACGGACGCGATGACGCCGACGCGCTGGTCGCGGGCCTCCCAGCCGTGGCAGTACGGGCAGTGCAGCACGTCGCGACCCCACCGGTCGGCGAGGCCGGGGACGTCCGGCAGCTCGTCGAGGAGTCCGGTCGCGACGAGCAGTCGACGGGTCCGCACCGCGCGGCCGTCGGCCAGGGTGACGGCGAAGTCGTCGGCCCGCCCGGCGACGGCGGCGACCCGGCCGTCGACCAGCTCGCCGCCGTAGCGGGCCAGCTCGTCGCGGCCGGCGGCCAGCAGCTCGGCGGGCGGCGTGTTGTCGCGGGTCAGGAAGTTGTGCACGTGCCCGGCCGGGGCGTTGCGCGGCTTTCCGTCGTCGATCACCACGACGGACCGGCGCGACCGCGCGAGGGCGACCGCGCCGCTGAGCCCCGCGGCGCCGCCGCCGATCACCACCACGTCATAGGTCTCATTCATGCCGCTAACCGTGCCTCGCCGCGGGCAGGATCGGCAAGTATTGTTGCCGTTATGGCAATGTCCGAGGTCGGCGCGCACCTGCGCGCGCTGCGCCAGGAGCGCGACATCACCCTCGCCCAGCTCGCCGAGATCAGCGGCATCTCCGTCAGCACGCTGTCGCGGCTGGAATCGGGGCAGCGCAAGCCGACACTGGAGCTGCTGCTGCCGCTCGCCAGGGCGTACCAGGTGACGCTGGACGAGCTGGTCGACGCCCCCGAGACGGGCGACCCGCGCGTGCACCCCCGGCCCATCACCCGGCACGGGGCCACATTCCTGCCGCTGACCCGCCGGCCCGGCGGCGTTCAGGCGTACAAGCAGATCATGCCGCCGCGCGCACCCGCCGAGTTGCAGACCCACGAGGGGTACGAGTGGCTGTACGTGCTGTCCGGGCGGGTACGGCTGCAACTCGGCGAACACGACCTGCTGCTCGGCCCGGGCGAGGTGGCCGAGTTCGACACCCGCGTGCCGCACTGCGTCTCCAACCCCGGACCGGAGCCGGCCGAGCTGCTCAACCTGTTCGGCCCGCAGGGCGAGCGCATCCACGTGCGGGCCCGGCCCAAGCGGGCGGACTAGGGCGCCACAGCGGGCCCTGTTGACCTCACCACCGGCGAGTCTTAAGTTTATCGATGCGACAAACTTCGATCGCGGTTGTCCGGACCGTCCTCCTCCCGGTTCCTGCTGGCCCCCGTCCACCGACGAGCCGTGCGCCCCCGGCAACCATTCGTGGAAGGTCACAGCCATGCCAAGACGTACTCCTGCCCTGGTGGCCGGGGCGGCGGCCCTCACGCTCGTCGCCGGGGCCGGCGTCCTCGCCGCCCTGCCCGCCTCCGCCGCCGCCGGCTGCCGCGTCTCGTACGCGGTCGCCTCGCAGTGGCCCGGCGGGTTCGGCGCCAACGTCACCATCACCAACCTCGGCGACCCCCTCACCTCCTGGACCCTCGTCTGGTCGTACTCGGCCGGCCAGACGGTGACGCAAGCGTGGAGCGCCACCGTCACCCAGAACGGCGCGCAGGTCACCGCGCGCAGCGTGGACTACAACGGCACGCTCGCCACCAACGCGAGCGCGTCGTTCGGCTTCAACGGCTCGTGGAACAACAGCGCCAACCCCGCGCCGACCAGCTTCACCCTCAACGGCACCGCCTGCACGGGCGGCGTGTCGGGCTCCTCCGCCGCGCCGACAACCCGGCCCGCCACCACGACGCGGGCGGCGACCACGACGCGTCCGCCGGTCACGACCCAGTCGCCGACCACGACCCGACCGCCGACCACGTCCCGGCCGCCGACCACGGGCACGACCGGCGTCCCGTCGGACGCCGTCTGGGTCGCCTCCGGGCAGTGGGACAACTGGCAGAGCAACGGTTACACCGTCTACAACAACATCTGGGGCTCCGGCGCGGGCAGCCAGACGATCTGGGCCCGCACCCCCACGAACTGGGGCGTCATCGCCAACCACCCGATGACCTCGGGCGTGAAGTCCTACCCGCACACCGTGCGCGGCTCGGTCAACAAGACCCTCAGCTCCATCAACACCCTGACGAGTTCGTTCGACGTGAGCGTGCCGGGCAGCGGCAACTACGCCACCACGTACGACATCTGGGCCAACAACTGGGCGTACGAGGTGATGTTGTGGATGAACTACAACGGCGCCGTGGGCCCGATCGCGGAGTCGTACGACGCGAACGGGGCCGTGCCCGCGTTCCGCAACCTGAGTTTGGGCGGGCACACCTGGAACGTCTACCGGGGCAGCAACGGCGCCAACGCGGTGTTCTCGTTCCTGCGGACCAGCAACACCAACTCGGGCACCGTCGACGTCCGGGCCATCCTGAACTGGCTGCGTACCCAGGGCTGGTGGGGTGACGTGAACGTCGGCGAGGTGCAGTTCGGCTTCGAGATCAGCGGCACGAACGGCTCGGCCGCGTTCACCGACAACAGCTACACCCAGACGATCAACTAGTGGGTACCAGAACGGCCCGGCAGCCGCACAGGCTGCCGGGCCGTCGCCCCTCCGCACGAGGCCTATCTGATGCCTTTACGGGCTGGCGCAGGTCAGTGCCGGTGCCGAGTTCGACCCGTTCCACGTGCCGAGGAAGCCGAACGTGGTGGAGCCGTTGGCGCCGACGCTCCCGTTGTACGAGGCGTTGCGGACCGTCACCGGCGACGAGGTGCCGCTGGCGACGCCGTTCCAGACCTGCGTGACCGTCTGGCCGTTGCTGAAGGTCAGCGTCACGGTCCAGCCGTTGAGCGCCGCGTTGCCCGCCCGTACGGTCACCTCGCCCTGGAAGCCACCCGGCCAGGAGTTGATCTGCGTGTAGGTGGCCGAGCAGGCGCCGATGGGGCCGCCCGTGGTCGGGCCGGCAGTCGTCGGACCGGCGGTCGTCGGACCGGCCGTCGTCGGGCCAGCGGTCGTCGGACCGGCAGTCGTCGGACCGGCAGGCGGCGGGCCGGCAGTCGTCGGGCCGGCAGTCGTCGGGCCCGCCGTGGTCGGGCCAGCCGTGGTGGGTCCCGCCGTGGTCGGCGGCACGCTGGTCGGGATGACCACGTCGGGGGCCACCGCCCGGCCGGTCGACGGCGAGATCATGCCCGGGCACATGTTGCGGCTACGCAGGTTCTGCGCGATCTGCGGGATCGCGCCGACCGTCGTGGCGTACTGGTCGTGCATCAGGATGATCTGACCGTTCTGCAGGTTCGACGCGGCCTGCACGATCTGCGACGTGCTGGCCCCGTTCCAGTCCTGCGAGTCCACGTCCCAGATGATCTCGGTGAGGCCGAGCTGCTGCTCGACTGACCTGAGCGTGGCGTTGGTCTCGCCATACGGCGGCCGGAACAGTCGCGGCGTCGTGCCGGTCAGCTGGGTCAGCACGTTCTGCGTCTGCTGCAGCTCGGACTGGATGGCCGACTGGCTCATGTTGATCAAATGCGGATGCGTCCAGCTGTGGTTGGCGATCCAGTGCCCGGCGTTGCGCAGAGCGCTCACCAGCGACGGATTGTTCTGGGCGTTCTGGCCGATGAGGAACATCGTCGCCCGGATGCCCTGCTGTTGCAGCGCGTTGATGAGCGAGTTCGTGTTGCTCGGGTTCGGTCCGTCGTCATAGGTCAGCCCGACGTAACCGCCGCTGCAGTTCGTCCACCCGCTGCCGCCCGTCGTGGGTGGCGCGCTGGTCGGCGGGCGGCTGGTGGGCGGCGCGCTGGTGACCGGCGTGGCCGAGTTCAGCGCGTTGAGGACCGAGGTGTAGGCGGCCTTCTTGTTGCCGTTGCCGTCGAACAGCAGCGGGTTCTGGTTGGAGCGCCACGAGTCGCTGTCGCGCACACCCCAGACGGTGATGCCGTTGCAGCGGGGCACCGCGAGGCAGTCGTTGACGATCCCGGCGTACCAGTCGGTGCGGGCGTTCTCCACGTCCAGCTCGGTGATCTGCACGTCCACACCCAACGCGGCGAACGACTGCAACGTGGTACGGAAGCTGGAGTCGTAGTAGCTGCCGGAGTTGAAGTGACCCTGGAACCCGACACAGTCGATCGGCACACCACGGGCCTTGAAGTCGCGGACCATGTTGTAGACGCCCTGCGTCTTGGCCCAGGACCAGATGTCGATGTTGTAGTCGTTGTAACACAGCTTCGCGGCCGGGTCAGCGGCGCGGGCGGTGCGGAACGCGACCTCGATCCAGTCGCTGCCGGTGCGCTGCAGGTTGGAGTCGCGGCGTCCACCGGTGTTGTCGTCGAACGCCTCGTTCACGACATCCCACGAATGGATCTTGCCTTTGTAGTGGCCCATGACCCCGTTGATGTGGTTGATCATGGCGTTGCGCAGGGCGGTGCCGGACATGTTCGCCATCCACGGCGGCTGCTGGGCGTGCCAGGCCAGGGTGTGGCCGCGTACCTGCTTGCCGTTCTGCACGGCCCAGTTGTAGATGCGGTCGGCGTTGGTGAAGTTGAACTGGTTCTGGTTGGGCTCGGTAGCGTCGATCTTCATCTCGTTCTCGGCCGTGATCATGTTGAACTCACGGTTCGCGATCGACGTGTAGGTCGAGTCACCCATCCGGCTCGCCGAGATGGCGGTACCGAAATACCGACCCGACTGCGCGGCAGCGGCACCCAGGGTGCTCTCGGCGGCGGTAGCCGTCGACGACACGGCGACGGCGACACCCGCGCCGACGGCCACGACCGCGCCAACCGCGATCAGGCCGCGGACGCGCGTCCGCGTGCCGGCCGTGGCTGCCGCCACCCGGCCGCGTCTTATCAAACGCTTCATGACACTCCTCTGCTTCGGGACGAAGAGATGTGCGAGTTGTTCGGCCAGGCGTTCGCGCACTGCCGCTGGGATGAGGCATCGCTACGCTGTCTCGCAGCCGGTGGATTCGGTGCCGAAACTTTCGGATCATTGCCCGAAAGTAGATTGGACGATACCGATGTGATGTCGCCAGGTCAATTGCCGCCGTCGATGTCCTGCACCGCCCGGTCGCGAGAACCACCCGGCGGCAGGCGACAACTACCGGCGACCACTTTCGGCAAACACAGAGAAACTATCGGTACCCGTTGCCAGACGGCGGACCCGCGGTAGCCAAGTTGCCTCGACTACCGCGGGTCGCGCCGCTCAGGCCGTGACGCAGGGGACGCCGTTGAGGCTGAACGACCCCGCCTTACCCGAGTTGCCGGTGTGGGTGGCCTGGAACCCGATGGTGGTCGAGCCGCCGGCCGGGAGGCTGCCGTTGTAGCTCAGGTTCCTGGCGGTGACCTGGCCACTGGTCGGGCTGTAGGAGGCGTTCCAACCACCGGTGATGGCCTGCCCGCCCGGCAGCGTGAACGCGAGCGACCAGCCATTGATCCCCGAGGAACTGGTGTTGGTGATCGTGAGGTTCTCGACCAGGCCGTTGTTCCACGCGTTGACCTCGGACGTCACCCGGCATCCGCCGCCCGGGGGCTGGCTGGTCACCGGCGGGACGCTGGTCGGCGGGGCACTGGTCGGCGGGACGCTGGTCGGCGGCTGGCTCGTGACCTGAGCGCTCGTCGGCGGGACACTCGTCGGCGGGGCGCTGGTCGGCGGCCGGCTCGTGACCGGACCCGTGGTGGGCGTACCACCGGTGAGGCCGAAGAACTGGATCGCGTAGAGGGCCTGGCCGCTCTGCGGCAGGGCGTGCCCGGCGCCCTGGATGCTGTACGCCTCGACGACCGTCCCGGACGCGTCGTTGTAACGACGGCGGTTCCAGTTGGCCTGCGGGGTGTCCGTGGAGGTCGGCGTCTGGCTGATGCCGAACACGTTCGTCCACTGCTCGATGCTCTCCTGCAGCAGCGAGTACGGCACGAGGGTGTCGTTGGTGCCGTGCCACAGCTGGACCCGCGGCCGCGGGCCGGTGTAGCCGGGGTACGCCGCGCGCACCAGGTCGCCCCACTGCTGCGGGGTCCGGTTCATGTTGCCGCCGGTGCACTGGCTGCTGCCCGGCGCGTAGTCGGCCGCGTTGGCGAAGCAGTTGAAGGGAACGCCCATGAACGACGCGCCGGCCTTGAACACGTCGGGGTAGAGCGCGAGCATGTGCTGGGTCATCATGCCGCCCGACGAGCTACCGGTCGCGTAGACCCGGTTCGGGTCGCCCCGGTAGGTCTGCTGGACGTAGTTCACCATCGAGATGATGGAGACCGGGTCGCTGCCGCCGCCCCGCCGCTTGCTCGCCTCCGACCAGGTGTCGAAACACTTGCCGAAGCCGGCCTGCTGCTGGGCGCTGGGGTAGATCACGATGTAGCCGTACCGGTCGGCCAGGGACGCGAACTCGCTGCCGGAGTAGAAGCCGGGGCCCGAGCCGCCGCAGCCGTGCATGGCCACGACGATCGCCGGGTTGGCCGGCCGGTTGTCCGGGACGTAGACGTGCATCTGCATGCCGCCCGGGTTGTTGCCGAAGTTCGTGACCTGCACCAAACTGGCCGCCGCCGCGGGGTTGGCCAACACCACCGCCACGACCGCGCTCGCCGCCGCGACGACCGCGCCGGTCACCACCGCTGTTAGTCGTTTCATCCGCCTCGTCCTCCTCCATGCCGAGAACATCGACATTGATCGCTAGGAACGTAGGCTGAGTGTCAGATCAGGTCAAGGGCGGATGGCGGACCGATCGCATGCGTGCCAAGCATTTCCGTTGAGTGTCAAGGAACTTGTCATCAAGTACCTTGATAATCAGTTTGTAACTTCCAGCAGGCATGATCAGTAGGCGCTGGGCGGTATCGTAGCCGTTGTGACAGACCGCCACGACTCCATCGACGATCCCTCGACGCCTCGGATCAGCTACCTGGTTTTCCGGCTCGAGCGCCGCATCCGGGCCCGGCTGGACGAGTCACTGGCCCGCCACGGCATCACCACCACGGAGTACATGGCGCTCAGCGAGCTGCGCATCCGCGACGGGCTCTCATCCGCCCAGCTGGCCCGCATCGCGTTCGTCACCCCGCAGGCGATGAGCCTGGTCATCCGCGACCTGGAGAACCGGGGACTCGTGCGGCGCACCCCCGATCCCGGTCAGCGCCGCGTGCTGCGTACCAGCCTCACCCGCAAGGGACAGACGACCCTGCACCGCTGCGACCGGGCCCTGGACGGCATCGAGGGCGGCATGCTGGGCGAGGTCGACACCCCGACGCGCAAGACGCTGGCCGAGACGCTCACCGAATGCGCTCGCGCGCTGCGCATCGAGGCCACGTAACCGGCCGGCGGACGGCGACCTCATCAGTCGTCGGGGATCGTGTCGAGGACCTTCCCGGCGACGGCCCGCGCGCCGGGGTTGAGCCGCCGGGCCAGCCGGTGGAACAGGTCCTGGGCCCGCACCGCGGGCCAGTCCGGCGGCAGGTGCCGCACCGGCAGGCGCGGGTCGCGGCGGATGATCTGCAACCAGTCGCTCACCAGGCCGAGCTTGGCAGCGAGCGGGTCGGCCTGCGGCAGGCCGTCCCAGCGCTTGAGGAACTCCTCGTACCGGGCGGCCAGGCCGGCCAGGTCCCAGGTCTCGCGGACCAGCCGGTCGACGTCGGTGACCTCGTCGGCCCGCGCGCGGAACACCCGCACCTGCGCGGTCAGTCCGAGGTCCGCCACGATGGCGCGCACGTCGGGAGTGCCGGGGGCGATCCACAGTCCGCCCTGCAACGGGCCGAACCCGGCCCAGCCGAGCTGTGAGCGCAGGTCGTGGCGCTCGCGCTGCCAGGACCCCGGCAGCGAGAAGCCGAGCAGGGTCCAGGTGCCGTCCCAGTCCCGGTTGACGGCGCCGGCCTGCCAGATCCGCTCGGCCCCCTCCTCCAGGATCTTGATGGAGCGATCGGTGAGGCCGAAGTACATGCGCCGGCCGCGCGGCCGGCGGCGCAGCAGGTCGCGGCCGACCATGCGGGTCAGCGTGGAGCGCGCCGCGTGCTCGGAGACGCCTGCGCGGCCGAGGACGTCGATCACGCTGCCGGAGGAGACGCAGACCCGCCGGTCCAGCACGTACTCGCCCAGCAACGCCAGCATGAGCGCCTGCGGGCGGCGTTGCGACTGATCGGCGTCTGGCACCGGTCACCTCCGACAGCCGGTTGGGGCAATGCTAGGCAGATTCTTGACGAGCGTCACCAGAGAGCCTAGCTTCATCCATACGTCAACACCGATGTATTCGGACGGAGCACCTCGCCGTCGCACGCCGTGGCCAGCCCCGTCGTGCCGCTCTTTTCCCCGATCTGCCTGCGCATTCGTACGGGAGGCACTCGTGCGACGCTCCTCGTCCCTCCGCGCTCTGTCCACTATGACCGTCGCGGGAGTCCTATTGGCCATGGCCGGCTGTGGCGGCACCGACTCCTCCGGATCCGGCGGCTCAGAGCCGGTCAAGGTCGGCGTCATCGTGTCGCTCACCGGCAACTACGCCCCGCTGGGCAGCGAGGACCGCAAGTCCATCGAGCTGGCGGTGCAGCAGATCAACGACAAGGGCGGGTTGCTCGGCCGCAAGATCGAGCTGACCGTCAAGGACGACAAGAGCCAGCCCGACCAGTCGGTGCTCGCGTTCAACGAACTCAAGGGCGCCGGCGTGGTCGCGGTCATCGGCTCGCCGTTCTCCAACTCCGCGCTCGCGACCATCCCCCAGGTGGACCGCGCGAAGATCCCCTACATCTCGCTGACCCCGGCCGACGAGCAGGTCAACCCGGTCCACCCGTACGTCTTCGTGGTGCCGGCCACCTCGGGTACCTACGCCGAGCGCATCCTGCAGTACTACCAGGCGCAGAAGTACACGAAGGTCGCGGTCGCCTACGACACCAAGAGTTCGTACGCCCAGGCCGGCTTCGCCGGTATGCAGGCCAAGGCCGCGACCTACGGCGTGAGCCTGGTCGCCACCGAACAGTTCCAGACCACGACGACCGAGTTCAGCGCGGTGCTCAACCGCGTGAAGGCCTCGGGCGCCCAGGCCCTGACGGTGTGGGCGACCGGTCCCCCGGCCGTCGCGTTCGCCAAGCAGTACCCCACGGCCGGGCTGGACATCCCGCTGATGTTCACCGGCGCGCAGGCCAGCACGCTGTGGCTGCAACCGACCGGGGCGGCCGCCGAGGGCGTCTACGTGGCCAGCTCGGTCAGCGTGGTCAGCGACGCGCTGCCGGCCGGCGCGCTCAAGCAGGCCATCGACGAGATGGCGACCCCGTTCGCCGCCAAGCACGGCTATCCCCCGCCGCAGTTCGCCGGTGACGGGTACACCGGGGTGAAGCTGCTCGCGGCGGCCGTGACCGGCGCGCAGAGCACCGACCCCGAAAAGATCCGCTCGGCGCTGGAGGGGCTCACTCTCACCACGCCGAACGGGACCTACCGCTACAGCGCGACCGACCACGCCGGGCTCGCGGCCACGTACATCGCCGTGGCCGTGGTCAAGGACGGCAAGTTCCAGGCGACCGACTGGGCCCGCGACCAGCTCGCCGCGGTCGCGGGTGGGTGAGCCACCGCCGTGGACGCCGCACCGCTGCTCTCCGTCGCCGGACTGGCCCGGCGCTTCGGCGGCGTCTACGCGGTGCGCAACGTCGACCTGACCGTCGCGCCGGGCCAGACGCACGCGGTCATCGGTCCCAACGGCGCCGGCAAGTCGACGCTGTTCCGGGTGATCGGCGGGCAGCTGCGCGCCTCGGCGGGCAGCGTGCGCTTCGACGGGGCGCCGGTCGACCGGCTCGCGGCGCACCGGCGGGCCCGGCTGGGCATCGCCGCGGTGTTCCAGGAGGCGCGCGTGTTCCGCGGCATGACCGTACGGGAGAACGTCATGACCGGCGCGCACGCCAGTACGGGGGCGGGCCCGGTCGCGGCGGTGCTGCGCCTGCCCCGGCACCGCCGCGAGGAGCGCGAGATCGGCGAGCGGGCCACCGCCGCCCTCGCGCAGGTGTGGCTGGCCGACTGGGCCGACCGGCCGGCCGACGCGCTGCCGATCGGCCAGCAGCGCGCCCTGCAGTTGGCCCGTGCGCTGTGTGCCCGGCCGCGCCTGCTGCTGCTCGACGAGCCGGCCTCGGGCCTGCGCGCCGCCGAGCGGGCCGCCCTGGCCGACCTCATCGAGCAACTGCGGGCGGACGGGTTGAGCATCGTGCTCGTCGAACACGACGTCGCGTTCGTGGCCCGGCTGGCCGACCGGGTCACCGTCCTCGACCTCGGCGAGGTCATCGCGAGCGGCACGTTCGCCACGGTGCGCGCCGACCCCCGGGTCGCCAAGGCCTACCTGGGCGGCGCGGCATGACGGCGCCGGTCGTCGAGGTCGCTGACCTGACGGTCAGGTACGGCGCGGCCGTGGCGCTCGACGGTGTCGGGCTGCGCGTCGACCCCGGCGAGCTGGTCGCGATCATCGGACCGAACGGCGCCGGCAAGACCACCCTCGTCAACACGATCTGCGGGCTGCTCAAGCCGGCGGGCGGCCGGGTCACGGTCCGGGGCCGCACCGCCCTGGTGCCCGAGGGGCGGCAGATGTTCGCCCCGCTGACCGTCGACGACAACCTGCGGCTGGGCGCCTGGCGCGGCCGCGACCGCGACACGGCGGCCATCTACGAGCTGCTGCCGGAGCTGATCCCGCTGCGCCGCCGCCGGGCCGGCCTGCTCTCCGGCGGCGAGCAGCAGATGGTCGCCTTCGGCCGGGCCCTGATGGCCAGGCCCGACGTGCTGGTCATCGACGAGATGTCGCTCGGCCTGGCGCCGAAGGTGACCGAGACCCTCGCCGCGCACCTGACGCGCCGGCACGCCGCCGACGGCCTGGCGGTGCTGCTCATCGAGCAGAACGCCCGGCTGGCGCTGGAGCTGTGCACCCGGGGGTACGTCCTGGAGGCGGGCCGGGTCGTCGCGGAGGGCACCTCCGCCGAACTGACCGCCAGTCCCCTGGTGGCCGACGCGTACCTCGGGGCCGCCTGATGGGCGTCTTCCTGCAGTACCTGGTCACCGGCATCGGCATCGGCTGCGGGTACGCGCTGGTCGGCAGCGGCCTCGTGGTGATCCACCGGGTGACCCGCGTGGTGAACTTCGCCCAGGGCGCGTTCGCGGTGATCGCCGCGCTGACCGTGTCGACCCTGCTCACGGCGGGCCTGCCGCACGGTGCGGCCGAGACGCTCGCGGTGGTCCTCGCCGCCGGCGTCGGCCTGCTCACCGGCGTGGTGGCCATCGGGAAGCCGGGCACCACGCCGCAGGCGGCGCTGGTCGTGACCCTGGGGCTGGGCGTCTTCGCGTACGCCGTGGAGGTCCTCGTCTGGGGCGACCAGCCCCGGTCGTTCGGCGGCGTACCCGGGTCCGTGCCGTTGGCCGGTGCCCGCCTGCAGGCGCACTACCTGCTCATCATCGGCGTGACCGCGGTGGTGCTCGCCGCGTTCGCGCTGCTGTTCGCCCGTACCGACGTGGGCCGGGCACTTACCGCGACCGCCGCGAACCCGTACGCGGCCCGGGTCGTCGGCATCAACGTCACCCGCATGGGCCTGATCGCGTTCGCGCTCGGCGGGGCGCTGGGCGGCCTGGCCGGCGTGCTGCTCACCCCCGTGCAGCAGGTCTCCTTCGACAGCGACGTGGTGCTCGTCGTCAACGGGTTCGCCGCCGCGATCCTGGGCAACCTGAGCCGCCCCGTCCTCACCCTCGTCGGCGGCCTGCTGCTCGGCGTCGTACAGGTTCTCGTGTCCGGGTACCTGAGCAGCTCGTACCAGAGCGAGGTGGCGCTGGTGTTCATGCTGGCCGTGCTGATCATCCGGGCCGGCCGGCGTCCGGTCGCGGCGGAGGCATCATGAGGCTCGCGCTCACGCTGGTCGTGGCCGCCGCGACGCTGGCGCTGCCGCCGATGCTGTCGGCGAGCCACCTGACCATCTACATCCTCATCGGCGTGACGGCCATGGCGACCGTGGGGCTGTCGCTGCTCATGGGGTACGCCGGGCAGGTCTCGCTCGGGCAGGCGTCGTTCACCGCGATCGGCGGGTACACCGCCGCCCTGCTGGCGATCCACACCGGGCACCCGTGGGCCGGGCTGCTCGCGGCGCCGGTCGCCGCCGCCGCGTGCGCGGTCCTGATCGGCGTGCCCATCCTGCGGCTGCGGGGCCACCAGCTCGCGTTCGCGACCCTGGCGTTGCAGCTGATCCTGCTGTCGGTGCTGGACCAGGCGAGCTGGGCCGGCGGGGCCATCGGCCTGCAGGGCATCCCCCGGCTGTCGGTCGGCACGTTCGAACTCGAATCGGACGTCGCCTACGCCTACCTGGCCTGGGCCGGCGTGGCGCTGACCATGGTCGTGGCGCGCAACCTCGTCGGGTCCCGGGCCGGGCGAGGGCTGCGCGCGCTGGCCACCAGCGAGGTCGCGGCCGCCGCGAGCGGCGTACCCGTCGAAAGGTACCGGCTGCTGGTGTTCACCGTGTCGGCCGCGTTCGCCGGGCTGGCCGGCGGCATCTACGCGTTCTACGTCGGTTACCTGTCGCCCGGCTCCTTCCCGGTGCTGCTGTCCATCCAGTACGTGGTCATGGCGGTGGTCGGCGGGCTGGGCACCGTCTGGGGCCCCCTGCTCGGCACCGCCGTGGTGACCCTGCTCGTCCAGCTGCTGAGCACGCTGGCCACCCGGCCCGACATGCCGGACTACGCGCCGGCGGTGCTGTCGTACGCGGTCTACGCGCTGCTGCTGATCATCACGGCCCTGTACCTCCCTCGAGGTCTGGCCGGCAGCGGGGCACTGAGAGGAAGGAAGGCCGACACATGGACCTGACGGGGAAGGTCGCGATCGTCACCGGGGCAGGCGCGGGGCTCGGCGCGGCGTACGCGCGGGCACTCGGCGCGGCCGGTGCCGCGGTCGTGGTCAACGACGTCGACGCCGACAGCGCGGCGCGCACGGTCGCCGACATCGCGGCGGCCGGCGGCCGCGCGGTGGCGTCGGTCGGCGCGGTGGGCACCTCCGAGGTGGCGCAAGGGCTCGTCGACTGTGCGGTCAAGGAGTTCGGCCGGCTGGATGTCCTGGTGACCAACGCGGGCATCCTGCGCGACGCGATGCTGTGGAAGATGACCGACGAGCAGTTCGACGACGTGATCCGGGTGCACCTGCGCGGCACGTTCACCTGCGTACGGGCGGCCGCGGTACGGATGCGCGAGCAGGGCGACGGCGGTCGCGTCATCTGCGTCGGCTCGCCCACCGGCCAGGTGGGCACCGTGGGCCAGACCAACTACGCCGCCGTCAAGGCGGGCATCGTCGGCATGACGCGCACCTGGGCGATGGAGCTGAGCCGGTCGGGCATCACGGTCAACGCCGTGGTACCGGTCGCGGCGACGGCGATGACGGCCACCGTGCCGTTCCTCAGGCCGTACGTCGACGCGCTGGAGGCGGGCGAGCCGCTGCCCCCGTTCGCCCGTCGGGAGCTGGGTTTCGGCTCGCCCGACGACGCCGCCGGCCTGGTGGTCTTCCTGGCCTCCGACGCGGCCGCCGGCATCACCGGGCAGGCCGTCGGCGTGGGCGGGGACCGCCTGGCGCTGTGGTCGCACCCGAGGGAGGCCGCCGTCGAGTTCGCGCCGGGCACCGGCTGGACCGCCGACGCGATCGCCTCGGTGTGGCCCGACGTGTTCGCCCCGCACCAGCAGTCGGTCGGCCAGCAGTTACCGGAGCCGCCGGCATGACGATCGACCCGACGACCGTCGAGGCCATCGACACCCACGTGCACATCGAGACCGACGGGCACGGCCACCTCTCCCTCGACCGGGAGCTGATGGACGCCTCGGCCGCCTACTTCAAGGCCAGTCACGACCGTACGCCGGGCGTCGACGAGATCGCCGCGTACTACCGGCAGCGCCGCCTGGCCGCCGTGGTGTTCACCGTGGACGCGCACACGGCGACCGGCCATCCGGCGCTCGACGGGCATGAGCTGCTCGCCCAGGTCGCGCCGCACAGCGACGTGCTGGTGCCGTTCGCGTCCGTGGACCCGCACGAGGGGGCCGGCGCGGTGGCCCGGCTGCGCGACCTCGCGGCGGCCGGCGCGCGCGGGCTCAAGCTGCACCCGTCGCTACAGGGTTTCGCGCCCAACGCGACCGCGACGTACCCGCTCTACGAGGCGGCCGCCGAACTCGGCCTGCCCGTCGTGTTCCACAGTGGGCAGACCGGCATCGGCGCCGGCCTTCCCGGCGGTCGCGGCATCCGGCTGCGCTACTCCGATCCGATGCTCGTCGACGACGTGGCGGCGGACCTGCCCTCCCTCACGATCATCCTGGCCCATCCGGCCGTGCCGTGGCAGGACGAGGCCATCGCGATCGCCACCCACAAGGCCAACGTCTTCGTCGACCTCTCGGGCTGGGCGCCGCGCTACTTCCCCCCGCAGCTCGTCCGGGCAATCAACGGTCCGCTGCGCCGCAAGGCCCTGTTCGGCTCCGACTACCCGCTCATCACGCCGGAGCGCTGGCTCAGCGAGTTCGCACAGCTCGACCTCAAGCCCGAGGTGCGGCCGCTGGTGCTGAAGGACAACGCGCTGCGCGTGCTGGGGCTCGCCCATGAGTGACCTGGGACTGGGCAGCTGGCCCGCCCGGCGGGCCCGCATCGCGCCGCACGCGACGGCGCTGCGCGAGGCCGACCGCCAGCTCAGCTACGCCGAGCTGGCCGATCGGGTCGACCGGCTCGCCGCGGGCCTGGCCAGGCTGGGGGTACGCGCCGGCGACCGGGTGGCCCACCTCGGTCCCAACGCCATCGCCACGTTCGAGGCGCTGTTCGCGGCCGGCCGCCTCGGCGCGATCTTCGTACCGCTCAACACCCGCCTCGCCCCGCCGGAGATCGCCGTCCAGCTGGCCGACTGCACGCCCACGGTACTGATCCACGCGCCGGACGTGACGCCGCCGCCCGGGGCGGCGATCACGCTGTCGGTCGAGGCGTTCGCGGCGCTCGCCGACGAACCGACCGACCCGGCCGGGTTGGCCGACGGCCACGTCGACCTGGCCCAGGCCGCCGTGATCCTCTACACGAGCGGCACGACCGGGCGGCCCAAGGGCGTCGTGCTCACCCACGCCAACCTGACGTTCAACGTCGTCAACCAGCTCGCCCACGTCGACGTGCTGTCCACGGACGTGGTGCTGTGCACCGCGCCGCTGTTCCACGCCGCCGGGCTCGGCCAGGTCAGCCTTCCCACCC
Organism: Actinomycetes bacterium; assembly: GCA_023437285.1. GTDB lineage: Bacteria > Actinomycetota > Actinomycetes > Mycobacteriales > Micromonosporaceae > Luedemannella. The sequence continues at coordinate 17,434 of JAEZGP010000364.1, forward strand.
TGTTCAAGGGGGGCACCGTCGTCGTCGCCCCGCGGTTCGACCCGGGCTGGCTGCTGGCGGCCGTCGCGGCGCAACGCATCCAGGCGTTCTCCGCCGTACCGACGATGCTGCAGATGTTGTGCGAGCACCCGGACTGGGCCACGGCCGACCTGTCCTCGCTGCGCTACGTCATCTACGGCGGCTCGCCGGTCGTCGAGTGGGTCGCCCGGGCCTGGCACGAGCGCGGCGTACCCATCCTGCAGGGGTACGGGATGACCGAAGCGGCGCCCGGCGCCCTGCTCGCGACGGTGGCCGGCGCGGCGGACAAGCCCACCTCGCCGGGGGTGCCGCACTTTTTCACCGATGTCAGGACCGACCCCGACGGGCAGCTTCTCGTCCGCGGTCCCCACGTCTCGCCCGGCTACTGGCAGCGCCAGCAGGAGACCGCCGAGGCCTTCCGCGACGGCTGGTTCCTCAGCGGGGACGTCGCCCGCCCCGACGCCGACGGCTGGTTCACCGTCCTCGGCCGCGTCAGGGACATGTTCATCTCCGGCGGCGAGAACGTGTACCCGGCCGAGGTGGAGGCCGCCCTGGCCGAGCTGCCCGGGGTCGCGGCGTGCGCGGTCCTCGGCGTCGCGGACGCGCGCTGGGGCGAGGTCGGCCTCGCGTTGGTCGTCCCCCACCCGGGGGCGGGCCTGGACGAAGCCGCCGTCCAGGTGCACCTGAGCAGCCGGATCGCCCGCTATAAGGTGCCAAGGTATGTGCGGTTCGTCGACGACCTGCCGCGCACCGCGACGGGCAAGGTCCGCAAGTCCGACCTGCCCGCTTTCACTCCGGAGGAGAACACGTGACCACGGTCGTTTCCACGCTGGCGGACCTGCGCCCTCTGGTCGGCACCAGCCTCGGTGCCAGCGATTGGGTGACGGTCGACCAGAGCCGCATCGACGCGTTCGCCGACGCCACCGGGGATCACCAGTGGATCCACGTCGACCCGCAGCGCGCGGCGTCCGGGCCGTTCGGCACCACCGTCGCCCACGGGTACCTCACGCTGTCGCTGCTGATTCCCATGTGGACGGAGATCCTCACCGTCGAGTCGGTGCACACGAAGGTGAACTACGGGCTGGGCAAGGTCCGGTTCCCGGCCCCGGTGCCGGCCGGCAGCCGGGTGCGGGCCACCGCCACGCTGGCCGCGCTGGACGACATCGCGGGCGGGGCCCAGCTCACGGTGGACGCGCTCATCGAACGCGAGGGCGGCGACAAGCCGGTCTGCGTCGCGCAGCCCATCTTCCGTTACTACGAGGGATAGCCGGAGGGCTTATCATCCCCGGATGAGTGGCCTCGGGCTGGGCCTGCGCTGGCGACCGGTACTGATCGCGCTGGTCGTCGTCCTGGGGCTGGTCCTGGTCCTGTGGCTCGGCCAGCGCCGGCTGATCTACTTCCCCGATGGCGCCGCGCCCCGCGTACCGGCAGGCGTGCGCGAGGCGGTCCTGCAGACCACCGACGGGCTGCGGCTGACCGCGTGGCTCGTGCCGCCGGACGGCGCCGACCGGCGCCTCGCCGTGCTCATGGCGCCCGGAAACGGGGGAAACCGGGCGGGGCGGGTCGCGCTGGCGCGGTCGTTGGCCGCGGCGGGCCTGACCGTACTCGTGATCGACTATCGCGGTTACGGCGGCAACCCGGGCCGCCCGACGGAGCGTGGGCTGGCCCTCGACGCCCGCGCGGCGCTGGCCTACCTGGAAGCTGCCGGCTTCCCGGCCGACCGGGTCATCTACTTCGGGGAGAGCCTGGGTGCCGCGGTGGTCGCCGAACTCGCGGCGGCGCGTCCCCCGGCGGGGCTGGTGCTGCGCTCGCCGTTCGCCGACCTCGCCTCGGCCGGCAAGGTCCACTACCCGGTCCTGCCTGTACGGCTGCTGCTGCGCGACCGCTTCCCGGTCGCCGACAACGTCGCCCGGGTACGGGTCCCCACAACGGTGATCTACGGTTCCGCCGACCGGACCGTGCCACCCGAGCAGAGCCGCGCCGTCGCGGCGCGGGCCGGCGGACCCACCACCGTGGTCGTCGTCGAGGGCGCCGACCACAACGACGCGGACCTCTTCGACGGACCCGACGTGACCGCCGCCGTGCTCGAGCTCGTCGAGCGCGTGAGCTGACCCGCGGGTACGCCGGTCAGTTCGGCGCCATCATCGTGGTGTAGTCGGCCGAGGTGAGGGCCACGGTGGACACGGACCCGTCGCCGCGGGGCACGCCGATGGGCTGTTGGTTGTGGGTGAACATCACGGTGTTCACGTCGGGCAGGCTGGTGAGGGTACAGACGATCTGACCGAAGGCGAGCTGGTCGTCGGTGCGCGGGCTGCCGGCCACCGGCGCGGCGAGTTCGATGACGACCTGCGTGCCGATCTGGTGCACCGCCGCCACGGGGTTGGTGCCGAGCAGGGCGCTGGTCAGGCCGGACTCGCGTTCGGTGTCGCTGGGCGCGCCGTAGAGCTCGGCGAGCAGGCTCTCGACGGTGGGCGGACGGCTGACGTGCCGGGTGACGGCGACCAGCATGCCGTCGCGGACGAGATAGAGCGTCTCCCGGATCGTGCCCGCCGGGTTGGGGGCCGAGGTCGGCGACGTCGTCGGCTGGAACGGGCGGTCGATGGCGGTCGGCGACGATTCCGGCTGGATGCCGCAGCCCGCGAGCCCGGCCACCACGAGGAGGGCGGCCAAGGCAGGCACGATACGACGATTCATACCAGCTCCCGGGGCAGTTCGACCCGGAACCGCGCGCCGCCGCCGGGCCGGTCGCCGACCAGCACCCGGCCGCCGTGCGCGCCGACGTGCTGGGCGACCAGAGCCAGGCCGAGTCCCGTGCCCCCGCTGTCGGCGCGAGCATTGGCGCCACGGCCACGGACAAACCGGCCGAAGATGGCGTCCCGGTCCTCCGGCGGCACGCCCGGGCCCTCGTCCTCCACGTCCAGCACGGCGACCGCCTCGTCGCCGCCGACGACCACGGCGACCGGCCCGCCGCCGTGACGTTCGGCGTTGTCGAGCAGGTTGGCCAGGACCTGCGCGAACCGGCGCTCGTCGACGTGCCACACGGGGTCGGCGCCGGACCGGTCGGTGACGATCGTCGGCGGCAGGCCACGGTCGACGCACGCGCGCCGGGCCAGCTCCGCGACATCGACGGGTTCGCGTACGGGCAACTGGTCGCTCTGCGCGAGTTCCAGCAGGTCGGCGACCAGGGCCTGAAACCGTTCGACCTCCTCCACGACCAGGCCGACGGCCTGGGCGGAACGGGGATCGAGCTGGTCGCGGCGGCGCGACAGCACGCTGCTGGCGGCGGCGAGCGTCTGCAACGGCGAACGCAGTTCGTGGCTGACGTCGGCGGCGAAGCGCCGGTCGCGTTCGAGGCGTGCGGCGAGCTGGTCGACCATGCCGTTGAACGAGCTGGTGAGGCGCTCCAGGTCCGGCGCGGCGGCCGGGTCGAGGCGGGTGGTCAGGTCGCCGGCCGTGATCGTCCGGGCGGCGTCGGCCACCGAGGCGAGCGGCCGCAGCGCGCGCCGGGCGAGGTAGGTGCCCAGCGCCGCGCCGACCGCGGTCGTGCCGATGGCCACCAGGGTGAGGATGAGACTGAGCACGTTGAGGGTGCGGTCCAGCTCCGCCAGGGAGTCGATCACATAGAACTGGCTGCCGTCCGCCAGCGGCACGCCGATGACCAGCGCGACGCCGCTGCCGGCACGGACCAGCTGTCGGCTGGGCTGACCCTCGGCGACCTGTTGGCGCAGCGCGACGGGGATGGCGTCGGTGATGCCGTTGTCGGCGGTGCGCAGGTACCAGGTCTCCGCCCGGCGCACGGCGACCCGGCGGCTCGCGCCGGTGTCGAGCGCGCGCAGCACCTCACCAGGCTCACCGTCGGCGGCCAGGCCGGCCTGCACGACCGTCGCGTCGAAGTACGCGGTCCGGATCGCGCCGCGCTCGCGGCTCTCCAGCAGCGTGCGGCGGGTCAGGTCGTACGAGAGCACCGCCATGACCGTCGAGATGAGCATGGCGGCCGCGGCGAAGCTGACGGTGACCCTGGTGCGCAGGCTCAGCGGTCTCATCGGGGGGACAACTTGTAACCAAGCCCGCGGACGGTCACCACAAATCGCGGCGCGGCCGGCTCGTCCTCGATCTTCTGCCGGAGCCGGCCGATGTGCACGTCGACGAGGCGCTCGTCGCCGAAGTCGTACTCCCACACCCGGCTGAGCAGCTGCTGGCGCGACAGCACCTGGCCGGCGTGCTCGGCCAGCTCGCACAGCAGCCGGAACTCGGTACGGGTGAGCGCGACCGGCTCGCCGCGCAGCAGGACCTCACCGGCCAGGGGCCGCACTTCGAGGTCGCCGAAGGTGAGCGTCGGCACGGCCGGCGCGACGCGGGCCCGCCGCCGCAGGGCCCGCAGCCGGGCGGTCAGTTCCTTGATCGCGACGGGCTTGACGAGGTAGTCGTCGGCCCCGGCCTCCAGGGCGGCCACGATGTCGTGGGTGTCGCTGCGGGCGCTCACCACGACGATGGGCACGTCGCCGTCGCGGCGCAGGCCCCGGATGCAGTCGTAGCCGTCCAGGCCGGGCAGCATGAGGTCGACGAGCACCGTGTCCGCCGGCTCCTGACGGTGCTCGGCCAACCCGTCCTCCGCGGTCGCCGCCGCGCGTACCCCGTAGCCCTCGTCCTCGAGCGCCAAGGTCAGCGACAGGCGGATCCGGTCGTCATCCTCGATCACCAGCACCGATGCCATCGGTGCATTCTGGCGTGGCGGGCCGTGATCGGCCAGCGCCGCCACCGCCGATGTGACCAGGATCGTCTGGTTGTCACGAAACCGTCATACTTCCGCGAGTTACCCGCCATGGCCGCCGAGCAGGCTCCGATCGGTACACAGCGGCGAGGCGAAGGGGTGACCGGACGATGGAGTCAGTCACACAACACCAGATCCCGGTCATTGAGGTCCAGGTGAACGAAAAACTGGACACCGCGGGCCTGGACCGGCTGTCGGCCCTGCTCGACGACGCGCTGCAGTTGCAGCCCGCCGAACTCGTGGTGGATCTCACCGACTGCCCGTTCGTCGACGCCGCGTTCATCGGCCTGCTGCTGGACGCGCACCGGCGCATCCGGCGCGGCGGCGGCCTGCTCACCCTGCGCTCCCCCAGCGACCGGGTACGCCGCAACCTGCGGTTGGCCCACGCCGACCGGGTGCTGGTCGTCTCGGGCGCGACGCAGTGAGCCGCGCGGACACCACGGCCGGGTATGACCTGGTCGTCGCCGCCGACTGGCTCCCCGTGGCCGACGACGGCACCGGGCCGCGCTGGCGCGACCGGCCCGGTGGGATCGCGCGGGCGTTGGGCCAGCGGATCGCGGCGCGCGGCGGCGCCTGGGTCGGCCGCGACGTCGGTGCGACCCTGGCCGAGGAGCCGTTCGAGGACCTGTGGCTGCACCCGCTGCGGCTGGAAACCCGCCGCGCCCGCGACTACTACCAGGGCCATTGCGTACGGACGCTGAGCCCGCTGTCGCGCGGCGCCGAGCCGGTCGAGTTCCGCACCCGGTGGTTCGAGGCCTACCGGCAGGTCAACCACCGCTTCGCCGAGACGATCGCGCGCCTGGCCGCCCCCGGCGCCCTGGTCTGGGTGCACGACCATCACCTGCAGCTGGTGCCCGCCGCCCTGCGTCAGGCCCGCCCCGACCTGCGCATCGGCTTCTACGCGCACGGCCCGTTCCCGCCGGTGGAGGCGTTCCTGCGGCAACCGGCACGCCGGGAGCAGCTGACCGGGCTGCTCGGCGCCGACGTGATCGGCTTTCAGCAGGCGCGCTCGGCGCGCAACTTCCTGGACCTGGCCGGTGACCTCGGCGGGCTGCGCCACAGCAACACCACGGTGCAGGTCGGTACCCGCACCGTCGCCGTGCAGACGGCGCCCACCTCGGTCGACGCGGCCGCGATCGAGGCGCTGGCCGCGCGACCGGAGGTCCGCCAGCGCGCGGTGGAGATCCGGGCGAGCCTCGGCGACCCCGGACTGGTCCTGCTGTCGCTGGGTCGCGCCGATCCGGCCGACGGCGTGGACCGGCTGCTCGACACGTACGCCCGCCTGCTCGCCAACGGCCGCCTCGATGCCGCCGACACGGTGCTGGTGCACCTGTCGGCCTGCGGCGACGAGGCCGACACCGACCAGGGCGAGCGGGCCGGGCTGGTGCACCGCAAGGCCGCCCGGATCAACGGCGAGTTCGCCACGGTGGGCAGGGCCGTGGTCCACAACCTGAGCCAGGAACTCGACCGGGCCGAACTGGTGGCGTTCCTGTTGGCCACGGACGTACTGGTGGCGCTGCCGCTGCGGCAGGGCATGACGCTGACCGCCAAGGAGTACGTCGCCGCGCGAATGGACCACACGGGCCGGCTGGTCCTGTCGGAGTTCACCGGGGCGGCCGCCGACCTGCCCGAGGCGTTGGTAGTCAACCCGTACGACGCTGACGCCGTCGCCGACGCCGTGTGCGAGGCGGCCCGCGCCTGCCGCGTCCCCAGCGCGGACATGGGCCGGATGCACGAACGGGTGCGTCGCGCCGACATTTCGGCGTGGACCGACGCGTTTCTCGATACCCTCGCCATGCCGCCGGCGGTCCTCGGGTATCCCCGACCTAGTCCGCTCACTGATGAGGTGTACCCGTGAGCAGTGCTTTCGCCCCACCACCGGCCCGGCATCGCCGGGCGGAGTCCTGGCTTGACCGCCTCAGCGAGGCACTCGCCCGGGTCTGGCGCCGCGCCGCCGCGCCGGCCGGCGCCGACGACCGGCCCCGTACGCTGACCAAACGCGAGGCCATCGCCCGGGCCATCGCCACCGTTCCGCAGCCGGTGGCCGGGTTGCGCACGTGGGTCTCCGCCGACGCCACGCTGCTTCGCGGGGTGTGGCTGTGCCTGCTTGAGGACGAGTGGACGGTGTTCATCGTCGGCGTCTCGACGCATACGGCCCAGGCTCACGTCGCCGCCGAGGGCCCCCGGCGCCGCGGGACGCGACCCCGCCGCGGCGGACGTCGCGCGCCGCGTGTCTTCCGCTGCTCGCAGGCGCGCGGGTGCCCGCCCATCGACCGGTTCGCGTAAGCACGGCGGGTCGCCGTCACGCGACCCGTCCGACGGACAGCTTGCCGATGAACCTGGTCAGCCTCGCGGCCCTGGTCGCCGGGGTGCGCGCCTTGGCCAGATTCATGATCACCCAGTACCGGTCCGTGCGGCCGAGTGTGTCGAAGTGCGCCTGGGCGGCGGGGTTGGCCGCCAGCGCGGCGGCGAGGTCCGGCGGGACAGTCGCCTCCTTCTGCGAGACGTAGGCCGCGTCCCAGCGCCCGTCGGCCTTCGCCGCGTCGATTTCCGCCTGGCCGGCCGGTCGCATCCGGCCGGCGGCGATCAGGGCCTCCACCTTGCCCACATTGACCTTCGACCACGAACTGCGGGTGCGGCGCGGGCAATAACGCTGAACGAAATACGCGGTGTCGAAACTCTTGCGCTGACCATCGATCCAGCCGTAACAGAGGGCGACGTCGAGCGCTTCGGTCACCGTGACGGAGGTGGCGCCGCCGCCCTTCTTCGCGATCTTCAGCCAGGCCTCACGGGCGTCGGCGTGATGCTCGGCGAGCCAGGTCTCCCAGCCCGCCGCGTCGGCGAAATCCAGCAACGATGACATAGGCGCAGGCTAGCCGCCGGATACGACAGTTCCGTGGGGCGCGTCCACCATGACGCACCACATTGGTCATTCCCGCGTCACCGGATAGCATCGAGACTTCCTTCGGCGCCTATTTAGGCCACTACTCCCTAATGAAGCAATACTTTGCGGGCGCAGTGGATCTTCTTGCTATCGCGTTGGCACTGATCGCGGCGGTCCTCCACGCATGCTGGAGCCTGCTGAGCAAACGCCTCTCGCGGTACGACCCCGCTGCGTTCGTCTGGCTGGCATCGCTCGCCTCATTGATCGCTTACGGTCCGGTTGTTCTCGTGCTGGCCGGCAGCGCGACGCTGCACCCGAGCGGGACGCAGGTCGTGTTCATGGCCGGCAGTATCTTGATCAATCTCGGCTACTTCATGCTCACGCAGTACGGGTATGGCAACGGCGACCTGTCCTTCGTGTACCCCATCGCCCGAGGGACCGGCCCGATCCTGGCCACGCTCGGCGGTGTCGTACTGCTCGGGCAGTCCCCCAGCGCCCTCGGCGTCATCGGCCTCCTTGCCGTCGCTGCAGGCGTCATGACCCTCGGCCTGCTCGGGCGGCCGGGTACGTCCGGCGACCGACCCGCCCCCACGTCCGGGCTCGGCTACGCTCTGCTGTCCGGGGTGGCAATCGCCGCCTACACGCTGTGGGACCAGCACGCGGTCGGCGCACTGGCGATCTCTCCGCTGCTGCTCAACGCGGTCGACGACGCCGGCCGCGTCGTGCTGCTCGCGCCGGTGGCCGCCCGCAACCGGTACGAGGTCCGACGGCTGTGGCGGGAGTGCCGGTGGCTGATCGTGGCCGCTGGCATCCTGATGCCGATGCCGTATCTGCTGTTCCTGTACGCGTTACGGATCGCACCCATTAGCGTCGTGTCGCCGGTCCGCGAGGTCAGCGTCGTGCTGGTCGTGCTCGCCGGCGGCAGGTTCCTGGCCGAGGGGCAGTTACGGGTCAAGCTTCTGGTGTCCGCGACGGTACTGCTCGGCCTGGTCACCCTCGCCGTCGGCGCCTAAGTTTGCAGCGCGCGGGCCACGGTGTCGTGCAGCAGTTGGTCGAAGGGCGGGCTGTTCTGCAGAATCCGGGGCAGCTCCGCGGGGCCGAACCACGCGTACTCGGTGTGCTTGTCCCACTCCAGCTTCGGATCCGTGAGATCCCCAGCGACCTCGACCACGTAGCTCACCTCATGGCGCTGAACCCCGTCGTTGCCGGTGTAGACGACCACGCCGAGATCCCGCACGACCCGCTGCAGGATCCACCCGGTCTCCTCGGTGATCTCCCGTGCAAGCGCCTCCCGCAACGTCTCGCCGGGCTCCACATGCCCGGCCACGAGGTCCCAGCACGAAGGGAACAGCGACCGGTCCGGCCCGCGCCGCTGGAGGAACGCCCGCCCCTGCGCGTCCAGGACCACCGCCCCGACACACCACACCTCTTCCGCGGCCGGCACCGCGTCCAACTCGTACATGCCGTCACTGTATGCACGGGCGCTCCTACACCAACCACCTCAAGGTGGACTGAGTGCTGGTCTTCGACGGCGCCGACGCCAGCCGTCGCGTGGGCCCCCCCGCCGGCGGCGGGCGGTTATACAA